>NZ_RZTB01000025.1:64802-73490 GCF_003997735.1 Mesorhizobium sp. M7A.F.Ca.MR.148.00.0.0
GCGGCGGCGCGCGACCTTGCCGGCCGGCGGGGCGCGGCCGAGGTGCCGGGGATGATCGTGGCGATTTCCGCCGTCGTGGTGGTGCTGATCGGCGCCGGCGCCGCGCATCTGGTTTCAGAGCGCTGGGTCATGCCCGGGGCACATCACCTGCTGCTGATGGCGGGTGCTGGATTTTTCCTGATCTTCGGCCATTTCTTCATCTTCATGGCCTATCGCATCGGACCGACCAGCGCCGTGGCGCCGTTCTACTATTGCTTCACCGTCTGGGCGGTCATTTCTGGCCTGCTGGTGTTCGGGCAGTTCCCCAACGCGCTGGCCATTTGCGGCATTCTGCTGGTCGTCGGCAGCGGGCTGACCATCGTCTCGCTGGATCAGCGTCAGCGGCGGCTGGCCGTCGTCGCCTAGCCTCGCTTCATTGCGGGAACGCCGGTCTTTGTTTTCGCCGCCCCGATGCCATAGGCAAGCCACTGCTGAGCATACCGGCCTGAAGCCGGTCTTGCCTCAGCAGAACTTCGAAACCCTCAAACGATCCGCAGGCGCCTAAAGCGTCCGCCTTGCGCTGAACTGATGGTAAGCCCACAGGACGACCACCGCTCCGATGACGGCAACGATCAGGCTGTAGATGTTGAGGCCGGTGACGCCTGACGCGCCGAAGGCACTGAATATCAGGCCGCCGACAATGGCGCCGACGATGCCCAGCACGATGTCCATTACGACACCCTGGCCGGTCTTGTTGACGATCTTGCTGCCGATGAAGCCGGCGACCACGCCGAGAATGATCCAGCTGATGATACCCATTTTTTCCTCTCCATCCCCCCGCCAGCCGAACATTTTCATAGGATTGTCAAAACCTCAAGCCAGCTTGAAATTCCGCTCGAATGCTTCATTGTCGAGGAGGGGTCGGGCCTTGGTCGCTATGGAGGATCCACGATGGGACTTTTTGACAACGCCGTTCCCGGCGGCAATATCACCAAACCCCTGATGATCGCGCTCGGCGCATTGCTGGTCGGCAAGATGCTGAGCGGCAGAAATGCCGAAGAGCCAGAGCAGTCTCCCGCGCCCGCTCCGACCGCCCCCGTCCCGACGGAAACCACATCCGCCGATGGTGGCCTGGCTGGCGGATTGGGCGGCCTGCTCGACAAGCTCAGAAATGCCGGCCACGGCAATGCCGCCGACTCCTGGGTCGGCACCGGGCAGAACCAGCCGATCAACGCCAACGATCTTGGCGCCGCGATCGGACCGCAGATCAGTCGCGAGATCGCGCAACGGACCGGGCTGGACGAGCAGGAACTGCTCAAGCAACTGTCCACCGCCCTGCCCGGCATCGTCGACAGACTGACGCCGAACGGCCAGGTGCCGCAGCAGCACCAGGTCGCCACCGCGTTCAACAGCTGACGCGGCGCAGCCACGACAATTGGAGCACTGCGCGCCTCGTGCGCAGTGTTTCGGCTTGCGGTGATGGGATGAGCGTCTGGAGCGGGTAGCGGGAATCGAACCCGCATATTCAGCTTGGAAGGCTGCTGCTCTACCACTGAGCTATACCCGCGCCGTTCCTGAAGTACCGGATTCATCCGAAAAGCGCCATGCACTTTTCGGTCCGATTCTTGTCACGTTTCAGGGCTTCCGGGCCGGCAGTGGTGGAGAGGGTTGGATTCGAACCAACGTAAGCTAAGCTAACGGATTTACAGTCCGTCCCCTTTAACCACTCGGGCACCTCTCCAGTCTGCCGCCGGAGCCATGCAACGAGGCATTCACGCCGATCCGGACCCGAGTTATGTGTTCTCCGAAACCAGCGCAGCGCCTTATGGCGGCAAGCCCATTGGGTGTCAACCGCGCAACCATGGTTTTTCGTTTCTGTTCGCCGGCTGTAGTGACAGGCCATATCCTTGGCCGGAGGACACCGCTATAGAAGCCAGCCATGAGCGACAAAACCAACACCCCCAAAGACACCCATTACGCCAAGCTGCGCCGCGCCTATCGCGACGAGAAAAGCGGCGGCGCGCCGGCATTCCGGCCCCGACAGCCGGTTCCGCCGGGCGAAAATGCCGCGGACGGCCTGGTGCGGCTCTACGGCCTGCACACGGTGCGCGCCGCACTCGACAATCCGCGCCGCAAGATCAGGAAGATGCTGGTGACGCGCAATGCGGCCGAGCGACTGGAAATCGCCGATCTCGCCGCCCTGCCCTTCAAGACGGAACTGGTCGAACCCAGGGACATCGACAAGATCACCGGGTCGGATGCCGTGCATCAGGGCGTGCTGATCGAGGCCGAGCCACTGAAGCCGAAGCGGCTTGATGCACTAGGCGACGCGAAACTGGTGCTGGTGCTCGACCAGGTCACCGATCCGCACAATGTCGGCGCCATCCTGCGCTCGGCGGTCGCCTTCGGCGCCGGCGCGCTGATCACCACGGCCCGCCACAGCCCGCAGGAATCGGGCGTGCTGGCGAAATCCGCCTCCGGCGCGCTGGAGCACATCGACCAGATCGAGGTGAAGAACCTCGCCGACGCACTCGGCCAGCTGCACGAGGCCGGCTTCCGCACCATCGGGCTTGATTCGGACGCGCCGGCCGAACTCGAAAAGAGCTTTGCCGGGGAAAAGATCGCCCTGGTGCTGGGCGCCGAAGGCAAGGGCCTGCGCCAGAAGACCCGCGAGACGGTCACGACGCTGGCGCGGCTCGACATGCCCGGCGCGATCCATTCGCTCAACGTGTCGAATGCCGCGGCGATCAGCCTTTACGTGGCGCGGAAGTTTTTAGCGAGTAGCGAGTAGCGAGTAGCGAGTAGCGAGTAGCGAAAGTCGAATCCCGGCTATCCGTGGCTGCAATCCCTAATCCCTAATCCCTATTCCCCATTCGCTATTCGCTATTCGCTCCTTCCCCACCTCATGCCCCGCCATCCGCTCCAGCGCCCTGACCAGCGCCGAATGATCTTCCTTGGCGCCGCCATTGGCCGCGCAGGAATTGAACAGCTGCTGAGTCGTCGACGTGTTGGGCAAGGAAACGCCGAGCGCCTTCGCGCCCTCCAGCGCGAGGTTCAGATCCTTCTGGTGCAGTTCGATGCGGAAACCAGGCGCGAAGGTGCGCTTGACCATGCGCTCGCCATGCACTTCCAGAATGCGCGAAGCCGCCAGCCCGCCCATCAGCGCCTGCCTGACCTTGGCCGGATCGGCGCCGGCTTTCGATGCAAAAACAAGCGCTTCGGCGACGGCTTCAATAGTCAGCGCGACGACGATCTGGTTGGCCACCTTGGTGGTCTGGCCGACCCCGCTGGGCCCGACCAGGGTGATGTTCTTGCCCATCTTCTCGAACACGGGCTTGGCGCGCTCGAACGGGGTTTCCTCGCCGCCGACCATGATGGTCAGCGACGCCGCCTTGGCGCCGACCTCGCCGCCCGAGACCGGTGCATCGAGATAGTCGCAGCCGAGATCGTTGATCTTCTTTGCGAACATTTTGGTCTCGATCGGCGAGATCGAGCTCATGTCGATGACCAGCTTGCCCCTGGCCAGGCCGGACGCGACGCCGTTGTCGCCGAACAGCACATCGGCCACCTGCGGCGTGTCGGGCACCATCAGGATGATGATGTCGGCAGCCTTGGCCACGGCGGCGTGGCCGGTGACGGTCTTCAGCCCCTTGGCGACGAGATCGGCCGGCGGCTTGGAGCGATGGTCGCTGGTGATGACCTTGTAGCCCGCGTCCAAGAGATGCCCCGCCATCGGCGCGCCCATGATGCCGAGGCCGATGAAGCCGATGGTTTCCATTGTGGTTCTCCAGAAGGTTGTGTGAAACGCCCCCTCATCCGGCCGCTAGCGCGACCACCTTCTCCCCGAGGGGAGAAGAGAATGCCGACGTTGATGCCTGTCTCTTCTCCCCACCGGGGAGAAGGTGGCCCGAAGGGCCGGATGAGGGGGCCTTGGCCGCTAAGCAGCAGCACTGCCCTGCCCGCTCAACTCCCGAAACCACCCTAACCCAGCCTCCGTCCCTGCCTTCGGCTTGTACTCAGCCCCGACCCAGCCGGCATAACCGATGCGGTCGATATCCTCGTACAGAAACGGAAAATTGATCTCGCCCGTCCCCGGCTCGTGACGGCCGGGATTGTCCGCAAGCTGGATATGCGCGATGCGGCCGAGGTTAGCCTCGATGGTACGGGCGAGATCCCCCTCCATGATCTGCATGTGATAGATGTCGTATTGGAGGAACAGGTTTTTCGAGCCGACGCGGTCGATCAGCGCCAAGGCTTGATCGGAATAGTTGAGGAAGAAGCCCGGAATATCGCGCGTGTTGATCGGCTCGATCAGCAGCCTGATGCCGGCCTGCTCCAGCTTTTCCGCCGCGAAGGCGAGGTTTTCGGCAAAGACATCCTCCAGCACCTTGCGGTCGGCGGCGGCCGGCGCGATGCCGGCCAGGCAATTGACCTGCTCACAGCCGAGCGCCTGCGCGTAGGTGATCGCCTTGGCGATGCCCTGGCGGAATTCCGGCACGCGGTCCGGCAGCACGGCAATACCGCGTTCGCCCTTGCCCCAGTCGCCGGCCGGCAAGTTGAACAGCACCTGGGTCAAGCCGTTCTTCTTCAGCCGGGCGGCGACGACATCAGGCGCATGGTCATAGGGGCCGATATATTCGACGCCCTTGAAGCCGGCGCGGGCGGCGGCATCGAAACGGTCGAGGAACTCATGCTCGCCAAAGAGCATCGACAGATTGGCTGAAAAACGCGGCATTCTTTTTCTCCTAATCCAACATCACGATCGCCGTCGGCGCATCCTCGTGGCTTTCGGCAAGCTCCTCGAATTCGGTGATCTTGTCGATCTCGATGCCCATCGAGATGTTGGTGACGCGTTCGAGGATGAATTCGAGCACGACCGGCACCCGGTGCTCCTTCATCAGCCGCTGCGCCTCCTTGAAGGCTCCGGCAAACTCTTCCGGCTTGCGCACCCTGACCGCCTTGCAGCCCATCGCTTCGGCGACGGCAACGTGGTCGACGCCGTAGCCTGCCTCGGGATCGCCTGCCCGGTTGATGTTCTCGAAGGCAAGGTCGACCTCGAAGTCCATCGAAAAGCCGCGCTGCGCCTGGCGGATCAGGCCGAGATAGGCGTTGTTCACGACGACATGCAGATAGGGCAATTTGTGCTGTGCGCCGACCGCCAGTTCCTCGATCATGAACTGGAAATCATAGTCGCCCGACAGCGCCACGATGGTGCGGTCGGGATCGGCGGCGCGCACGCCAAGGGCTGCCGGCAAGGTCCAGCCGAGCGGGCCGGCCTGGCCGCAATTGATCCAGTTGCGCGGCTTGTAGACATGCAGGAACTGCGCGCCGGCGATCTGCGACAGGCCGATCGTGGTGACATAGGTGACGTCGCGGCCGAACGCCTTGTTCATCTCCTCATAGACACGCTGCGGCTTCAGCGGCACCTGGTCGAAATGCGTCTTGCGCTTCATCGTCTTCTTGCGGGCCTGGCATTCCCTCGCCCAGCCGGACCAGTCGCGCAGTCTGCCTGCCGTCTTCCATTCGGTGGCGACGTCGAGCAGCATCTTCAGTGCGGCACCGGCATCCGAAACGACGCCGAGATCCGGCGCGAAGACACGGCCGATCTGCGTCGGCTCGATGTCGACATGAATGAACTTTTTGCCCTTGGTGTAGACATCGACGGAGCCGGTGTGGCGGTTGGCCCAGCGGTTGCCGATGCCGAAGACGAAGTCGGCTTCCAGCATCGTCGCATTGCCATAGCGGTGCGAGGTCTGCAGCCCGCACATGCCGGCCATCAGCCGGTGGTCGTCGGGGATGGCGCCCCAGCCCATCAAGGTCGGGATGACCGGCACGCCTGAAATCTCGGCGAATTCGATCAGCAGATCGGACGCATCGGCGTTGATGATGCCGCCGCCGGCGACGATCAGCGGCTTTTCGGCCGCGTTGAGCATGGTCAACGCCTTTTCGGCCTGGGCGCGCGTCATGGCCGGCTTGAACGGCGTCAGCGGTTCATAGGCATCGATGTCGAATTCGATTTCGGCGAGTTGCACGTCGACCGGCAGGTCAATCAGCACCGGGCCGGGACGTGACGAGCGCATCAGGTGGAACGCCTTCTGCAGCGCCATGGGGACGAGATAGGGCTCCATGACGGTGACCGCCCATTTGGCGACCGGCGCGGCAATGGCTGATATGTCGACGGCCTGGAAGTCCTCCTTGTTCAGCCGCGCCCGCGGCGCCTGGCCTGTGATGCACAGGATCGGGATGGAATCCGCCGCCGCCGAATAGAGCCCGGTGATCATGTCGGTGCCGGCCGGACCCGATGTGCCGATGCACAGGCCGATATTGCCTGCCTTGGCGCGGGTGAAACCTTCCGCCATGTGCGAGGCGCCCTCGACGTGACGGGCTAGCACGTGGCGGACCGTTCCCCTGGCCTTCAGCGCCGAATAGAACGGATTGATCGCCGCGCCCGGCACGCCGAAAGCGCAGGAAATACCTTCCTTTTCGAGAACGAGAACCGCGGCATCGACAGCGCGCATCCTGGCCATTTTCCAGCCCTCCCACGGGGTTTGTCATTGTTGGATTGGCCAAGGATGTCAGCACGCCGGGTATTTTTCAATTTTTTCAGAATATTTTTTCATTTCTAGAAAACGGCATCAGTTTTTTGATTTTATTGGGTTTTTCGTTTTCCAGGAATTCAGCTAGTGATGGTAGTGAAAAACTTTTTCATTGCGCATTTTGAGAAACGACCGAGAATGGCGGCATGGAAACGACCGAAAAACGCCAGCGCGGCCGGCCGCGCGATTTCAACGGGCCATCGGAGGTCAGTTCGGTGCAGTCGCTCGACCGGGCACTGCGCATCCTGGCCATTGTCGCGGAAGGCAGCGGCCTGTCGCTGAGCGAGATCTCGGCGCAGAGCGGCCTTGCCGCCTCCACCGCCTATCGCATGCTGACGACGCTGCAAAACCACGGCATGGTCGAATTCGACACATCAGACCAACTGTGGTCGATCGGCGTCGAGACCTACCGCATGGGCGCGGCCTTCCTGCGCCGCCGCAAGCTGGTCGACCGCGCGCGTGTCGCCATGCAAGAGCTGATGGAAAGAACCGGCGAGACCGCCAATCTCGGCGTCGCCGAGGACGATTGCGTGGTCTTCGTCAGCCAGGTCGAGACGCATCAGGCGATCCGCGCCTTCTTCCGTCCGGGCACGCGCAGCCCCTTCCATGCGTCGGGCATCGGCAAGGCGGTGCTGGCGCATCTTGAGCCGGAGCGTGTCGGAACCATCCTGCGCAAGGCAGGCCTGCAGCGCTTCACCGACAGGACACTTTCAGACATTTCGGCGCTTGCCCACGATCTGGCGCGGATCAAGCTGCGCGGCTGGTCGGTCGACGACGAGGAGCGGCACCCCGGCATGCGTTGCGTGGCAGCCGCCATCTTCAACGAATTCGGCGAGCCGATCGGCGGCGTTTCGGTGTCGGGACCAACGGTGCGGGTGACGCCGGAGCGGTTGGCCGAGATCGGCCCGCTGGTGCGCGATGCCGCCGCCGAGGTGACCAGGATGATCGGCGGCGTGCAAGCCGGCTGATCAGCCCGTCCCGGGCAGCGCGCTCCTGGTCGCGATATCAAAGAAATCGAGAAGGATGGCCATGCCGACGCCGCAGGCGGTGAATATCAGGCCGGCCATGAAGATGCGGTTGGCACGTTCATAGATGCGCCGCTGCAGGCATTTCGTGTCGAGCAGCAGCGAGAGCGCCCGCATCTGCAAGGCAATGCCGGCCAGGATCGGCAGGACGGCGACAAGATGGTAGGTCTGCCACGGGAATCAGGTTGGCGGCCCAATGCGTGATGAAGCCCAGCGAAAACGCCAGCAGGATGCCGACGGCGGTGACGGTGCCGTTGCGAAAAACCGTTTCGACCAGGTCTTCCCTGGGGTCCTGCTCGTCCAAGGCTCTCTCCCCGCGTTTCGCGGTCAGAATAGACGCTCGGAAAATCTCTGTACACCGCCCGGTCTGCCGCCCGGGCCAATCCTTTCTGCGCTGAATCGGCCGGTGGAGCACGCACCGCTACCATCCAGACAGCAGAAGAGGGGCTCGCATGGGCCCCTCTGTTGCTGAAACGGTCCTCCCCTCTAAAGACGGCAATAGTGGCGGTATCCGTCGCGGCCGAGATAAGTATCGGAGTCCGCGTCGTAGCTGGCGTAACGATCGTAGCAGCGGCGGACATGCCACGAGCCGCCGCCTTCGTCGACATAGACAGTGCGCGGCTGGGCGAGCAGGCTGCCGAGGACAAAGCCGCCGACGCCGGCAGCAATGCCGATGCCGAGGCCGTGATTGTGGTGATGGCTGTGAGCGGCCGAAGGCTGCACGGTTCCAGCCAGCGTGGCGGCGGCGACGGCGGTGGCGATAAGGCCGGAAACGAGTGTGTTCTTGAACATGACGATCTCCTTGCTTCGTTGACCGAGGCGATCCATCCGCCTCTTGATCATCTGTCGTCGCAGCCAGGAAAAAGGTTCGAATCTTTTGTCGATCTTCTGGGATCGGGGAAATCGGATCGACCGAGGTCATGCTGACGGCGACCTTGCGAGAGCTTGGCGAAGAAGTTGATGCGGCTGATCTCCCCCCTTGCGGCAGGGCTATCGCATGTGGAATTCCTGAGATGTCCGCCCGGCACGGACCCCCACCCCTAGCCCCTCCCCACAAGGGGAGGGAGACTTCCGTTGGCGCCGACCCA
>NZ_RZTB01000260.1:0-1765 GCF_003997735.1 Mesorhizobium sp. M7A.F.Ca.MR.148.00.0.0
GCGCGGGCAACCATAAAACGCGGGTGGCCTGCGTACATAGCGGATTATTCGGTGCAACCATCCCATTTGACTTGCTACCTTCACGAAGCGGCACTGATCACTCTGGTATAGACGTTGGCTGGAACGTGGACTGAAATGAATCAATTGCGAATTGGCATTATCTACCCTTCCGACGGGCCGCAACCACCGCTAGTTCTGGCAGTCTCGCCCCTCCTCACGCGACGATGCACGTGATAAGGTACGTTTTCCGGCCCTTGAGATGCTTCGCGGCGCTTGTCGACGACAGCGACCTTGACTAAGCCGCGCAGGCTTTGCGGCCGATCAAGCCTGCCGCGATCGCTTCGCGTGCACCTCGACCAGCTTTGTAAGAGGGGCATGCAGGTCACCGCTCGATCATTGACAGTATCGCCCTTGGCACCAATGCACCGGCGACCTCAACCTCCAGCGGGGTCGTCGCTGCATGCCGCGCTTTGGGCGTGCGCAAGCCTGCTCTGGTGCGCCTTATCTTCGGGAAACAGCCGCGCAGTTTGAGCGCTACCTCTCAGAAGCCGAAAGCGCTGAACGCATCCCATCTGCCGTGGCATGAGATGATGGGCGAGAGATGATGACACTGAAGGGGCCGAGGAGCTTGCAGTGTCAATGTCTGGGTCTGCGCCTATGTCTGATGATAGAAGTTTCCATATTCTTGAGGCAGTTCCGAACCGGCTGGAGGCAAGCCCGCAGCGTGCGCGCAGGCGCTGGTCGGCGCAAGCAAAGGCACGGCTGATCAAGGCGACGCTGAAGCCGGGCGCGAATGTGTCGGCGATCGCGCGATAGGCTGGAATTGCGACCTCGCAGCTGTTCGGCTGGCGGCGCAAGGCGATCAAGAGCGGTGCGGTCACGCCGCAGCGGGATGCGGGTCGGCTTGGCTTTGTCGAGGTCAGCCAAGCGGCGTCTTCAACGGTGGAGATCTGTTTGGGCGATGTGGTCATTCGGGCTGGCGCCGATGTCGGCCAGGATGATTTGGCCAGGATCGCGCGGTCGGCCAGGCATGATCCTGGCCAGCGTGCAGGTGTTTGTCGCCAGCCATCCGGTCGATTTTAGAAAAGGTCCCGACGGCCCTTCTGGCACTGGTGCGCGATGCTGGCTCGGACAAGTCCAACGGCGCGCTTTAGGTCTTCCGACGCACCGACAGGTGAAGATCGTTTGGGGGGACGGGTCTGGGGTTTGGCAGGCCAGACGCGGGTGGTGTTCAGGCCGGATTAGGCGCGAAGCTGGTGCGGCCAGTCCGCTGAGAGCATTGGCTTTATGCCGGCCGTTGAGCTTGCGGAGCTTATCCGCAGTGCGCGAGCACCTGCTTCGCGCCTCGGTTGCGCTGTCGAAGCCTCTTTGAGCGAGGACAATCCCTCTCCATTAAAAGTGGTTTGGCTATATGCGCAGGTCGCGAGAGAACGCCGACTTCCTGCGTCCATGGAGTATAATTGGCGGAAAACGCCCACCTGACGCTGCTACATTCACGAAGCGGGCACTAAGCGTTCCGGTCTCCTATCAGCGATTGGCTAGCTAAAAGGTCCCGGGGGTATCAAAGCGCGAGTTTGAAGCCAACTTGACGAGAGGAACCGCCGCATCACAACTGATGTGAACGCATTTACGGCCATTTTCGGGTGACAAGCGGTCAAACAAACGTGAGCTGGGAGGAACTACGATGCAAAAGTGGAAACACAATGAAAACAGGAACGATCCCTTGAGGCGTGCACTCCTGAGGGGAATGGCTGCGCTCGGCATG
>NZ_RZTB01000261.1:0-1721 GCF_003997735.1 Mesorhizobium sp. M7A.F.Ca.MR.148.00.0.0
CCAGCCGTTGACGCGGGCGTTGCCAGTGCCGGCGGCATTGCCGAACACCGCGATGTTGGTTGCAATGTTGGCGCAGTCGATGGTCAATCCAGCATTGGTATACAACTGACTGTTGCAGCGCGCGGCAAAGCGGGCACCGTCCGAAAGCCCGGCCTCCATCAGCAGCTTTTCGTGGATCAGATTGCCGAATTCAAAGACACCCGCCGACAGGACCAGCATTAGTGGGGCGATCAGCGCCATCTCGACAAGCGCCGTCCCACTCCGATCGTGTCTAAATCTATGCAGATGGCGGTAAAGCGATGTGATCATGGCCGTCACCGATAGAGCTGGGCTTCGTCGCGAAGGAAATTGTCGAGCGTGCCCTGGCCGCCGCGTCCCGTTATGTCGACAAGCTCCACCATGACCGACGCTCCGGTTGAGGCGCCTCCGACTGGCTCGGTAATGAAGAAACTGGCAAATGCTTTGACAGGAAGATTCGTGCTGTTGCCGTTCAGATTATTTCCAGCCGCTTGTAGTGCACTACAGTCTAGGAGCGCGCCATATAGAAGGCGGCGATCGACAGTTGTAACCGGTGGCTGGCAAGAACTCGGCGGCGTTCCTACCTCGCCACCTGCCGAAGCTGTTCCGACCAGCCCCGCCGACATCTCATATTTATAAACGTCATAGCGGGTTGGCGTGTTCGTGGCCCATGAAGCGGGATAAGAAGCAGAACCGAAGTTGGTGCTCCAATAGGTGGAAAAGCTCCAGTTTCCATCGCCCATCCGACCGCCCATATACGGCGTTGTGACATCCCTTGGCAGGCCCATATTTGGGGTGCCGAACGTCAACTGGTTATATTGTGGGCACTGGTTGCCGCCCCCATTGCCATTGCCACCTCCTCCGGACGATGCGCCCTTTCGGACGTTGGCGGCGGGTCCATACTCAGGGCTGTTGAATTGGTTGCCGCTCGATCTGATGCCAAAGCGGACATTGAACGCATCCTGGACTGGTCCTGTATTCTGGCCAGTCTTGGTGCTTACGCCCTGCGCCGAATAGCATCCAATGGGCGTCGATGTGGCGATCGTCTGCGCGAGCGCTTGCGCCCCGTTACCTACACCGGCTGGCGGCTCCAGGAAACCGAAATTACCCGGGCCGTACGCAGCGTTGTTTCCTACCGTACGCAATTCGATAAGCCGGCGACGGACTGCCGGATCCGCCGCAGCCTGCTCGAGCGTAACGCCGCCTGCTGAGTTCGTCCCGTTCACCATCTCGTATGGGTTACACATGAAGACTGGGGTGTAGTTGCATACACCGGAGGTGAAACCTGCGACGGCGACTGCATCGACATTGAAGCTGCCGCTTGCACCGGCTGTGACAAAAGAGGCTGGGAAGATCGCGGCAAAGCCAGTGGGAACGACCGTCACTTGGATGAACCGCGTCTCAAGCTCTCCAGCCGCAGGACTAGCATTGGCTAGATAATTGACCTGATTGGCGGTTGTTATCCTGGTTCCGTCATTCGCGGGAATAGCTTTCAAGAAGCACCAGGATATGCTCCCGGCACTATTGCACACCTGCGTGCCGCCCGGTTGACCGGAAGTCAGTCCAACCCGGCCTGCCGTTGAGAAGTTGCTCTCGTTGTCGACCAGCATGGCCATGGCACGCTCTGCCCGCGCCCAGGAACCGCTCGACCCGTCCAGTTCCGCTGCCGCCGCCAGTGCAAAGGCGTCCGCGCCCTTCTGGAG
>NZ_RZTB01000262.1:0-1677 GCF_003997735.1 Mesorhizobium sp. M7A.F.Ca.MR.148.00.0.0
CTCGCGGCGCGCCCATTTATCGGCCAGGATCTTCTCGAGGATGGCGGCGCCCAGCGTCCCGGCGAGGTGCGAACGGCGCACGCTCCAGTCGAGGCAGGCGCGGCACACCGGCCGGCGCGGCTTGGTATAAACGTCGATGCCGATCGCCGCGAAATGCGAAGCCGCCGATGGCCCGAGCCTGATCTCTTGTTCGTCGCGGACCAGTACGTTCTTGGCGACGAGCCGATCGAGCATCGCCACCGCCTGCTCGCCGGCGAGGTGATCGTAGCAGACGCGCGCCACGCGCATGGCGCCATCGCGCGGACCCGGGCGCACACGCTTTGGACCGACGGCTTCCGCGACGCCTGTGATGGCTTCGATCATGCCCGCCACCTGCGGTCCGGCGAGGCCGTAATAGCGATGCCGGCCCTGGCTCGCCACCGTGAGCAGCCCACCTTCCATCAGTTTGCCCAGATGCGAGCTGGCGGTCGGCAGCGAAACGCCGGCCTCGAGCGCCAGTTCGCTCGCCGTCAGCGCCGTGCCGCCCATCAGGGCATTCAGCATGTTTGCCCGTGCCGGGTCGCCGACCAGGCTGGCGATGCGGGCGATGTCGGGTCCTTCACGCATAGTTCGTTCCTCATCGAAGCGTTCTTGTCAGATAATCACTATTCTCAGGTGAGATCAAGGAGACGACGATGGCCGCACGAACCGCTTTCCCCTCAGCCTCGCTCCCCAGCCGCCGATCGTTCCCGTTCGTCAGCTGGCTGCGTTCGCGGCTGCTGGCCCGCTGGTATGACCGCCATTTGCAGCGTCTGGACCTTGCCGAGATCGATGATCATCAGCTGCGCGATCTTGGGCTAACGCGGCAAGACGTGCGCCGCGAATGCGCGAAGTCCTTCTGGCAGCCCTAGCAGACCAGACGACACAATTTTTCGATGCCGCTCGAACTATCGACGCACCCCAAGGAGACCACAATGACCATCACCTGCTTCATCCGCTACGAGATCGACCCGTTCGGCAAGGCGGCCTTCGAGGAGTATGCGCGCAATTGGGGCCACGCCATTCCACGCTGCGGCGCCGATCTGATCGGTTACTACGCGCCGCATGAGGGCTCGGCGACGACCGCGTATGCCGCCTACAATATCGAGAGCCTGGCGGCCTACGAAGCCTATCGCGCCCGGCTTGCCGCCGATCCCGCCGGCAAGGCAAACTACGAATTCGCCAAGCGCGAGAGATTCATCCTGAAGGAGGATCGCATGTTCCTGAAACTGGCCTCAGGCCCGCACGCGAAACTGGTGCTGCCGTGATTGCCGTCATCTTCGAAGTCGAGCCGGCGGAAGGCCGGCGCGACGCCTATCTGAGCATCGCCGCGGACCTGCGTCCACTGCTCGACGGCATCGACGGCTTTCTTTCCATCGAGCGTTTCCAGAGCCTGGCCGATCCGAACCGCATCCTGTCGCTGTCATTCTGGCGCGACGAGGAAGCCGTGAAGGCCTGGCGCAACACCGAGGAACACCGGCAGGCGCAGAAGGCCGGCCGTGGCGGTATCTTTACCGGCTACCGATTGCGCATCGCCCATGTGGTGAGGGATTATGGGCTGACGGAGAGGGACGAGGCGCCTAGGGATAGCCGGGCGGTGAATGGGTGAGTGGCAAGTTTCTTCCTTCTCCCCTGGGAGAAGGTGTCGCCGCAGGCGAC
>NZ_RZTB01000263.1:0-1607 GCF_003997735.1 Mesorhizobium sp. M7A.F.Ca.MR.148.00.0.0
TCTCCCCCCTTGAGGGGGAGATGTCCGGCAGGACAGAGGGGGGCGCCGTAGAGCGCTACGATGGAAGTCAGCCCGCTGGCAAACCAACACCACAATGTGGCCCTGTGCCTCAAGGACGGCACGCCCAATCCCGATCAAGGCTGAGCGGCGCTCAGGTCGACCTGATCTGCTCCACCGCGGTCACCAGCAGCTCTTCCATGGCGGTGCGTATCTGGGCATCCGACTGGGCGATGCCCGCCGCGTCGAAATCGGCGCGCACCTTGCGGAACACGTCGTTGTCGCCGGCCTCTTCGAAGTCGGCGTGCACCACTTCCTTCGCATAGGCGTCGGCGTCCGCACCAGATTTGCCAAGCTTTTCGGCGGCCCAGAGGCCGAGCAGCTTGTTGCGGCGCGCCATGGCCCTGAACTTCGTATCCTCGTCCATCGCAAACTTCTTTTCGAAGCCTTCCTGACGGTCTCTCATGCTGCTCATGGTTTGCCTCGTTCGATGTGAGTCCGGTCTTCAGCCCAAGGGAAAAGCGGGCAGGGAAGGCGAGAGTGGCGTGCATGGATGTCTTTAGCAAGGCCGGATCGTTCACGCCGGTGATTGGGCGGGGTGCTTGGCGGTTCCGGTCATTTGGCCGATGTGATTTGACGTTGCCGCGCCGTGTCCTACTCTCGAATGCATGGTGGACGAACCGAGGAGACGAGTGATGCGGTCGCCTTTCAATGGAATTCGCAGCGTCGCGCTGACGGCGGCCGTGATCCTTGCCGCCGGCACCGCGGCCTATGCCCATCATGGCTGGTCGTGGACGCAGGACGGGTTTTTCGAGCTCAAGGGCAAGATCACGGCCATCTATATCGGCAATCCTCATGCCACGCTGGATGTCGACGCCGAGGGCGAGGCCTGGCGGGTGGAGATGGCGCCGCCGTCCCGCACCATCGCCGCCGGCTTCACGGAGGAGGTGGCCAAAATCGGCGACGAGGTGACCGCGATCGGCAACCGTTCGCTCGAGGCGAGCGAAAAGCGCATGAAAGCGGTGCGCCTCATCGTCGGCGGCAAGACGTATGATGTCTATCCCGACCGCGTGCCGCCGGCCTAGATGACGGAGTTTTTCGCCGGCATCGAGCAATTTGCCCTGGCGCGGTGGCTGAAGGCCTCCTTTATCGCCTACCCCGTGGTCAATGCGCTCCACATCATGTCGATCGGCGCGCTGTTGACCAGCGTCCTCCTCATGGACCTCAGGATATGCGGCGCCTTCCGTTCGCTGCCATACGCCGCGTTCGTCGCGCTGCTGCGCCGCATTGCATTGGGCGCATTCGTGGGTGCGCTCGTCACAGGCTCGCTGCTGTTTTCGGTCAAGGCGAGCACCTATGCAACGCCGGTTTTCCTCGCCAAGATGGCACTCATCCTTCTCGCCGGCATCAATTTCCTCGCCTTCCTGCGCTTGCGCCGCGCAACAGGCGGTGACGAGCCGGCAGGCGGGCCCGCTCTGGCGGTGCTTTCGATGCTGCTGTGGATTTCCGTGCTTTTCGCCGGACGGTTCATCGGATTTCTCTAGCGCCGCATCTTCCTTCTCCCCCTGTGGGAGAAGGTGGCCTCGCGAAGCGAGGTCGGATGAGGGGTG
>NZ_RZTB01000264.1:0-1603 GCF_003997735.1 Mesorhizobium sp. M7A.F.Ca.MR.148.00.0.0
GCGCGACATTACCGCCTATCTCTATGCGCGAACATGAGGCGCGCTGAAGTCGCCCTACGGCGCAGGCGTCTTGCCAGCAAAAGCAGCAGGCCAAGCATCAACACGGCGGCGCCCGCTACAAGTGATTGAGCCGCCAGAATCATGATCGTCTGGCTGGTTGTCGTTCCTGCCCGCATCTGGCGTACATCGGCCGCGGTGACGCTGAGGTCGGGATTCCGAACCGCACGGTGACGTAATTTGCAAGAGCTGCCACCTGGCCATCATCCAGCCAGCCGCCGAAGGCCGCCATCGATTGACGCCCGGCCACGTCACCAGCTTTGACGCCTTCAAGGATGGTCATGACGACATCCGCGGGCGTGGCCGCGCCGGGGGTGCTGTTACGGGTCAAGGACGGATAGGATCCGTCTGATGATCCGCCTCCGTTCGCCCCATGGCACGTCGAACAGAGCGATCGATAGAGATCATCGCCGGTTGCGGTTCCGCTGCCTTGCGTCATCCCTTCGGTTCCAGCATCGCCGTCGGCCGCGGCCGCGTTACCCCATGAGAAACGCGGCTGCTTCTCGTCTCCCGGTTGGGCGGGCACGTCCCTGAGATAGGCGACAATAGCCTGGATGTCGTCGTCGGAAAGATGCTGCAGCCTGTTCATGACCGTTTCCGCCGTCGGCCCGCCTGCGTAGGCCTTCCCGGGCACGACGCCGGTTTTGAGGAATCGAGACAACTCTTCGTTGCTCCAGCCGCCCACGCCTGCGATCTTGTCGCTGGTGATGTTGAAGGCGTGCCAGATGCCGGCGGTGCCGCCAGCAAGCTTGTGGTCTTCATCCATGCCGAACGTCGCAAATTCAGCATCGCGTTCCGGCCATTGCAGCTTTCCCAGAGGTATTTGCAGAGCCGTTTACCGTCTTGGCGATATGCTTTTTCTCCTTGCGTGGTAGAAACATACCATTCGTACCAATATGATTTTGCCAGGTCATAAGGCATCTCGGTTGGCGACATGGCCGTGGCATAGCCTGCCGAAGCGACGACAAGACTCGCTACCCTTTTCGGGTACAAGGCCGCGACGCCGTAGCCCGCACGCGCGCCCCAGTCATAGCCGGCGAGCAGAACGTCGTTGAGGTTCAGCACTTCCAGGAATTGCGACAGATCGAGTGTGAGAGCCGAGATGGCACCGCTGCGCATGACGGAACCTTGCACAAATCGCGTTGGACCAGAGCCGCGAAGATAGGAGGCGTAGATACGGAAATTCCGATCCTCGAGCTTCCCGACTACTTTGTCCCAGCAGCTGATGTCATCCGACCAGCCATGCACGAGCACGAGCGGTCTTCCATCCGTTGGCCCCGAGACCTCGTAGGCAATGTCCAACTCACTCGTTCGACAACTGAGCAGCGATTGTCGACCTCCCGTGCGAGCCAAATTGGGCTGTTTCGGCCGTTTGCATCTTCTCGACGACTTCGGTCATGTCTGCTTCGTTGCCCTCCGTGCCTCTAGGCGTCCATCATCGATTTCGCCGGCTCCCGGGCGATATTTTCTTCGATGCGTTCGTGTCCCGGTGTCCGCGGCAGGGCCTGGCGGAAGTTCTTGGCGTAATCTGCCGGCATTTTGGGCG
>NZ_RZTB01000265.1:0-1537 GCF_003997735.1 Mesorhizobium sp. M7A.F.Ca.MR.148.00.0.0
CTCGCACGCCCAACTGCGCGCGCTTGCCGAAGTCTACGGGTCGGCGGATGCCAAGGCGAAATTCACCAGGGATTTCGTCGCGGCATGGACCAAGGTGATGAACGCCGACCGCTTCGACATCGCCTGAACTCGCATAAGGCATTCCGGCGCAGCCACGCCGGAGTGCCAATCCTCCCAAGGACATAAGATCGGGGCCGCGTTTCCAGCGATGGGAACGCGGCCCTTGTCGTAAGAGGCCGGGCTCTGGTGGACCGTGCCTTCCCGGGCGAGGATGCTATTTTACCGGCGTAGCGTCTCCCACCGGTGGAATATGGTCGAAATCGTCAAACCCGCGCTTGAACATCTGCCGTCCTACAAGGCGGCGCTCGAGCGCGGCTGGTCGCCGGACAATGTGCGGCTCGAAGAAGCGACGCGCGAGCAGCTTGCGGCAATCGAAAAGGATCCAGTGGCCTTTCTCGCCGACCTCGATGATCCACAGGCCAAGGGTGATCCGATCACCTTGCCCGACGGCAAGCAAGTGCCGCGCTTACCGGGCTTCCGCCGCTGGATCTGGGATGGCGAGGCATCGGGTTCGATCGGCTTTCGCTGGCAGAAGGGCACGGCGGAACTGCCGCCGCATGTGCTCGGTCATATCGGCTATGCGGTGGTGCCGTGGAAGCGGCGGCGGGGCTACGCCACAGAGGCGCTGCGGCTGATGCTGGATGAGGCGAGGGCGGTCGGCCTGCCCTATGTCGAGATCACCGCCAAGCCGGACAATCCGGCATCGCACAAGGTGATCCTGGCCAATGGCGGCAAGCTCGTCGAACGCTTCTTCGAGGACGCCGCCTATGGCGGGGCGGAGAGTTTGCGGTTCCGGATCGAGTTGTAGGGCGCGGGGCGCCGCGGCCGGAGGGTGGTTAGTTCTGCAGCATTAGTAATTGTAGGTGTGCCGTCATCGGCGTTCGTCCGGAAAGCGCCAATAGCGGCCATCATGTCGAGTAAATCCGATACAATACCAAGGCGATGAGCATCACCACGAGCGCGATGAAAATGCGTTCCACCCACCGCATCAGCTTCGACTTCGAGGGGTTGCCCGATATCGCGTTGCCCAATATGTCCCCAAGAAAATGAAGCAAGTTGTCCATTGCGTGGTCGGCCTCCGGTTTTATACATTTTGCCGTCAATGATTGTACTGGATCAACCGCTCTGACGTTGGCATGTCCGCGAAAAGGCCAAAGCAGAAATATGCTCGTTTTTACGTCGCCCAGTGCCGGCTCTCTAAAGTCACGGCACGGAACCATGCGGCTGCGCCGCGTCGCTCCTTGCTCCCTCTCACCCATGCTCGTCAGCGCACAGCGCGTGGTCCGATAGCGCGCGGATGACGTAGCAGTCGCCAACCGTCTTGCCATTGCAGCACGTGGCGATGCGTTCGAGCTCGGCCTCCAGCCGCTTTAGCTGGGCGATCTTCTCCCGCACCGAGATCAGTTGTTCCTCGGCGATCCGGTCGGCGTGGCCGCAGGGCTGCTCGGGGTGGCCGCTCAATTCGATCAGGGAGCGG
>NZ_RZTB01000266.1:0-1484 GCF_003997735.1 Mesorhizobium sp. M7A.F.Ca.MR.148.00.0.0
TCGGTAAGCAAACGGCCCGCCTGGAACAATGCCCGCCGGCCGTTCGCATTCGGGGACAATGGTGCCTGCAGCGGCACTCCTCGGCGGTGCCTGCAGCGGCACTCCTCGGCGGTGCCTGCAAGCGGCACTCCTCGGCGCAGAAAGAGGCCTCAGCCGACAAGCTACGACGACAGACAAGCCTCTCAACAAACCTAATTCAAAATAGCCCGCAGCCGCGGGCCGTTTGCGTTCAGGGGACTGGCAAGCGAGGCGCCCAGCCGCCGCCATGGCCAGATCAACCGAACCGGAGGCAGAAAAGACGGAGCATCCGATCCTCAGGCATCGGTCAGTGATGCCGGTGGTGACTTGCAATCAAATACGAAATGAATTGGGTCGGGGTGGTGTTCTATTCAGTCGGCTTTTTGTGGCCACCCTCGGCCATGACAAATGACTGAGGACCGCGAATCGACCTGCATGTGGATCCTCGATCGCGTCGGCGGTTGGGTGTGTCACGCCGCAAGTGCCGTTGGCCGAGCGGCCTGGGGGGCGCTGAAGCGACGCCTCGATCAAGTCGAATCAAAGTGAAGGGCGATTCTCTGGGGATGAGTGGCGCAAGGTGTAGCATGGTCGAATCGGCCAATTTTGCTGATAGCTGACATCTATCGCCAGGTGCGGGATCACTCCCATGTCCCCGCAGGGGGATGCCAATGCCAAATTCGCCTTGAATGACCATTACGAGAGCTCCATTAGGAAGCAGCTCGAATCAGGCCGCTACAACAATGCCAGCGAAGTTGTCCGCGCGGGCCTGCGCATGCTTGAGGATCTGGAGGCGGAGCGGGAGAAATGGCTGCGAGGAGATACCGGGGCGCCTGGCTGAACTCCGGCAGGATTCATCGAAGGGAATCCCTGCCGAGACGGTTTTCTCCCGGCTGGAGGCGCGTCATCGCGCGAAGCAGGCGAAAGCCTAGTAGGGGTGGAGTATCGGATTGTCTTCCACCCCAAGGCAGAAGCCGAGCTGGAGCAAACGGTGACATAGCCGGACGTGCGTCGCCGGCGATCGCCTGGAAATTCATTGCGGGTATCCCGACCATTGTCTCGGTCTGTCGACTTTTCTACAGCGGGGCACCGAGCGGGTCGAGATCATGCCTGGCTGCGGATTGTTGGCTACCGCGACAGCATTGCCTTTGCCGTCGAGGGCGGGCGGGTCCTGCTCCTGGCAGCTTTTACGCCGGCCGGAACATCACACCGGAATTGCTCGAGGACCGGCCCTAAACGGCGCTTCGGTGGAGAATTGCTCTGCAGTCCTCCAGCTGCGACGGGTGCGATGGCGCACATCAGCGCCTCGAGCTCGGGACGCATCACAGGAATGGTGGGCGCTAGAACGCCGCCCACAATTCAGCCAAGCCAACTCATGAATTTCGGCCCGGTGGATATCTCTACGAGAAATCGAAAAAACATTGTCGATGTGTGTTGACAGTTGTCGTTGGTGGCGACTATATACGCCT
>NZ_RZTB01000267.1:0-1478 GCF_003997735.1 Mesorhizobium sp. M7A.F.Ca.MR.148.00.0.0
CACCACCGAAGCCATGATCGCGGAGGCTCCGAAGAAGGAGTCGGCTGGCGGCGGCGGCATGCCTGGCGGCATGGGCGGCGGCATGGGCGGCATGGGCGGCATGGATTTCTAATCCACGCTTCCATCTGTCTTCAGAACACGGAAAGGGCGGCAGAGATGCCGCCCTTTTTGTTTTGCGCAGCAGTCGCTGTGGCCGTCTCTCAGACGGCGGCATCCGCGCGTTGCTTGACCTCGCCGGCAAGCACCGCAGCTTCGATCAGCGCCGCCACCTCATCGGCCACGGCCTGTACCGGGGCGCGGTCTCGGGTGGCGCGGGCGATCACCATCAGCCCCTCCAGCGACGATTCGACCAGCAGCGCCAATGCATGCGCGCGGCGCTCGGGCACCCCTGCCCTGACGAAGGCGTCCCGCATGAGGCCTATCCACTGTTCGAAGGCCGAGCGGCACAACTCCGCCAGTTCCGGCACGTCGGTGGGCGAGTCCAGCACGACAGGCGCGATCGGACAGCCGAGCGAAAACTGGTTGTCTTCCAGCATGCGTCCCACCGACTGGTAGATATGATGGACAGCCACCGCCGGATACTTTTCGGCAGCCAGCGCTTCGCCCAGCCTCTCCGTCACGTCGGCAACGCTGGCCCGCGTCACCTCGATGACCAGTTGGTCCTTGCCGCCGGGAAAATGAAAATAGAGCGAGCCCCGCGGTGCGCCGCTGGCGCTCAATATGTCGTTGAGCGAGGTGCCGTGATAGCCGCGCTGCCTGAGCAGCAGCCCAGTCGTCTCGAGTATGCGGTTGCGGGTGTCGTTGGCCATGTCAACCTCTGTCAGCAGGAATCATTATAGGCCTTGCGCAAAATATGACAATCGGTCTACATAATATGTAGATCAGTCTATATATTTCTCGAGAGGAACGCATGCGGAGCTACCGCCTCGAAGGGTCTGGGACCGAACCCCTGATGCTGCGAGACACGGCTCAGCCGGAGCCGAAACCGCATGAGATCGTGGTGCGCGTTCGCGCCACCTCGCTCAACCGGCGCGATACGATGATCCTCAACGGCACCTATCCGCTGCCGCCGCGCCAAGGCGTCGTTCCGCTGAGCGACGGGGCCGGTGTCATTGTCGCCATCGGCGATACCGTCACCCGCTTTGCTGTCGGCGACCGCGTGACCGGCAGCTATTTCGCCCGATGGATCGACGGCCGCATCCATGCCGGACTCATCGATCAGCTCGGCTGCACGCTGGATGGCATGCTGACCGAATACGCCGTTCTCGACGAACAATGGGCGGTGCACTTGCCCGATCATCTCGACTGGCATGAGGCGGCAACGCTGACCTGCGCCGGCCTGACCGCCTGGAATGCGGTGACGGGCGCCGGAATTCCGAAGCCCGGCCAATGGGTTCTGGTCATCGGCTCGGGCGGCGTCTCGCTCTTTGCACTGCAGTTCGCCAAGCTGCTCGGCTGCCATGTCGCCGCCGTCACCT
>NZ_RZTB01000268.1:0-1452 GCF_003997735.1 Mesorhizobium sp. M7A.F.Ca.MR.148.00.0.0
TCCGTGAAGCCAAGCCGCCTGTTTGAAAGGGCCATCGCAAATCTTCGGCCGGCGCTCTTCCAACTTCGTCATCCTAGGGTCTGCGCCGCGTCGCTTCGCTCCTTGCTCCGCCCCAGGATACGAAACGAGAAGCACTGCAAGCTAGTCGCCAACGCATGCGATCAGTTACTCCCTCGGCTCGGGCTCGACCGAAGGCTTCGCCTCGTCAGCAGGCTTGTAGAGATAAAAAAACTGCCAGACGGCGTAGCCGGCGAAGCCAAGCGCGATCATGCCCCAGAACGGCGTACCGGTGGCGAACTCGATGATCGACCAGATGACGCAGACCGCGACGATGGCGACACGCCGCCACAAAGGCCGGAAGAAGGGGTGTTCGGAATCTTTCATAGGGCCAATCTACAGCAATCGGCCTCTCCGGGAACCCGTCGCACCAGCCATTGGGAACTAGACATTTGGAAAGCCTTGCGTCTCGACCGTATAGCCGGCGGCGGTCATGACGCGCATCAATTCCTTGTAGCCAACCTGTGCCATCCTGAGTGGCGGGTTCTTCTTCGGGTCCTGCTCGGCCTCGACCACGAACCAGCCCTCATAGCCATGGTCGGCGAAGCGCTGCACGATGGCGCCGAAATCGAGTGAACCATCGCCCGGCACGGTGAAGGCGCCGAGCGCCACGGCGTCGAGGAAAGATTGCTTCGAGCGATCGAGCCTGTCGATCACCTCCATGCGAACGTCCTTCACATGCACATGGCTGATGCGGGTATGATGGTTGTCGATGGCGCGCAGCACGTCGCCGCCGGCGAATGCCAGATGTCCGGCATCGAGCAGCAGGGGAATGCCGGCTCCGGAATAGCGCATGAAGGCATCGAGTTCCGGCTCGGTCTCGACCACCGCCGCCATGTGGTGGTGATAGGACAGCGGCATGCCCTGTTCGGCGCACCATTCGCCAAATTCGGTCAGGCGTTTCGCGTAGGCCTTCATCTCGTCATCCGACAGCTTCGGCTTGGTCGCCAGCGGCTTCGAGCGGTCGCCCTGGATCGAGCGGCCGACCTCGCCATAGACGATGCAAGGCGCATTCACCGCCTTGAACAGGTCGATCATCGGCTGGATGCGATCCTTGTTGTCGGCCATCTCCCCATCGACCAGCGTGCCGGAGAACCAGCCGCCGCACAGCGTGACGTCGGCGGCCTTCAGGATCGGCAGCATGATTTCGGGGTCATTGGGAAAACGCCGGCCCATCTCCATGCCGGTGAAGCCGGCCGAGCGCGACTGGCGCAGGCATTCTTCCAGCGACACGTCATCGCTGAGTTCCGCAAGATCGTCGTTCCACCACGCAATGGGGGACATGCCCAGTTTGGCTTTCAAGTCGTCACTCCGGTTTAGAACAGTTATCCTTTGGTTGCCGCCGCCCCTCATCCGCCTGCCGGCACCTTCTCCCCGTATAGTGACGGGGAGAAG
>NZ_RZTB01000269.1:0-1451 GCF_003997735.1 Mesorhizobium sp. M7A.F.Ca.MR.148.00.0.0
CGTGGCGCCGGGAATATGAAATAATAATTCCAATCCATAGTCAATATGGAATGAGCGTTCCTTCGCCTAAAAATGGCGCCAGGCGATGGTTGCGAGAGATTCAAGACGTAGACTCATTACCGCGTGGCCAGATGTGATCGAGACGAGTTGAGGGGGAAAGCCGCCAGCCGACAAAACGACCCGTTGCAGACATTCGGCTATGATAATGCAGTCCAAACCACGCTCTCAAGGTCGAGAGAGTAGCGGGCGAGGATAGCCTCCTGATCATTTTCCTGCGTCAGAACTACCTGCTTCCCAGTAGCGTCACCGAGCAATCGCATAAAGCGGTCAAGCTGCTCAATCTCGGTTTCTCCGCTGACTTGCCTTGGATCGAAGTCGAACTCAATTTCGACAGCGCTGAAGAAGTGACATGCAAGCTGGATTGGCCCGACGTAAAAAGAAAGTAAGCTGCCTGTTTCGCTTTCCAGGGCGGCTTCGACCCCCAATGGCATCGATTCGACCTTGCCTGAGACACTGAACTTGGCCGGCGGAGTCCATGCAAGGAGGATGTCCCAGACGCCCTGCCAATCTGCCTCAGTCGTGTTCAGCACGTAGATGTCTCGCCATGAGCCGTCCCAAGCGAAATCCGATGCGATCTGTTCCCAATTCATGCATGAACCATTTTCGATGAACTTCGGTTCTAGCATGGCATACGCCATGAGCGCTTTCCACACATCCCAAGTCCGCTTCCACCTATCTCGGTCATTCCGCATTATGAGTTGACGACTTTGTCGGGTCTGGCGCCGTTCACCACGGAAGCGGGCCATCGTCGTTGAAGTACCCGGCGTTGGGGCCATCGGCATCCAGGGTCGCCAAGTGTATGACGATCTCGGCCGCCTGCTGAACCGTGCGGTGGCCCTTAAATCCATTCAGGTCGATTACGAGCCCGCGCTCGGGGGCGACAGTTTCTCCACCTCGCCCGTCAATGAGGATCTGCTCGATGCGTTGCGTCGGATGATGCGGCTGTTTGACCGGCCAGCGGAGATTCCCGTGCTGGCGGTCATGCTCGAACGCGAGATCTTGTTTCGGCTGCTGCAAGGTCCGCAGGGCGCAAAGCTTCGCCAGTTTGCGCGTGCCGACGGCCATCTGTCCCGGATTGGCCAGGCCATCGCCTGGATCCGGACACATTGTCATCAGCCGATCCGGGTCGGCGATCTGGCCGAAATCGCTCATATGAGCAACGCTGCATTTTACCGCCATTTCTAGGCGGCGACGGCCACCCGCCAGCTTCTGGCTGCCCAGCCAGGCAATGTTGCAAGCGTCGCATTCGCCGTCAGCTACGAGAGCGCTTCCCAGTTCAGCCGGAGTATGCCCGCCAGTTCGGGTCGCCGCCCGCGCGCGACGCAGCCCGGCTATTGGCAGCGGGCGAGGCTGTCGTGGAGGTTTTTAGCCCTTGCGCTTGCGGCCCGTGT
>NZ_RZTB01000026.1:0-2757 GCF_003997735.1 Mesorhizobium sp. M7A.F.Ca.MR.148.00.0.0
GGTCGAACTGCATGCCTTCGACGACTTCGAGTTCGGTCTCGGCGGTCTTGGCTTCTTCAACCGTGATGACGCCTTCGTTGCCGACCTTCTGCATCGCTTCGGCGATCATCTTGCCGACCGACTCGTCGCCGTTGCCGGCGATGGTGCCGACCTGGGCAACCTCTTCGGAGGTCTTGATCTTCTTGGCGTTCTTGATCAGGGTCGCAACGACGTCGGTTACCGCGAGGTCGATGCCGCGCTTCAGGTCCATCGGGTTCATGCCGGCGGCAACCGCCTTGTGGCCTTCCTGGACGATCGACTGTGCCAGAACGGTTGCGGTCGTGGTGCCGTCGCCAGCGATGTCGTTGGTCTTCGAAGCAACTTCGCGGACCATCTGCGCGCCCATGTTCTCGAACTTGTCCTCAAGCTCAATTTCCTTGGCGACGGTGACGCCGTCCTTGGTGATGCGCGGGGCGCCGAACGACTTGTCGATGACCACGTTGCGGCCCTTGGGGCCGAGCGTGACCTTCACCGCGTCGGCGAGAATGTTGACGCCGCGCAGCATGCGCTCGCGGGCATCGCGGGAGAATTTTACGTCTTTGGCAGCCATTTTTAGCTCCTGGCAGGGGCTTCAATCGAGCCCGGGAATTCAGTTGACGAAAGGGCCTGATATGAGCCGATGATGCCCATGATGTCGGATTCCTTCATGATCAGAAGGTCTTCGCCATTGAGCTTGACTTCGGTGCCCGACCACTTGCCGAACAGGATGCGGTCGCCGGCCTTGACGTCCAGTGGGACGAGCTTGCCAGCTTCGTCGCGGGCGCCGGAGCCGACGGCGATGATCTCGCCTTCCTGCGGCTTTTCCTTTGCCGTATCCGGGATGATGATCCCGCCAGCGGTCTTGGATTCGGATTCGACCCGGCGAACGACCACGCGGTCATGCAGCGGGCGGAACTTCGACTTTGCCATTTTCGGATTTTTCCCTGGTGCGGATGTTGAGGGGTTTTTGTTAGCACTCGCGATGGACGAGTGCTAACGCGATAGTGAGGTAGGCTGTAAGCGGGCACTCGTCAAGACGGACGAGGGCAGGCGAGGAGCTCTGGCCCCCTCCCCGGTGGAACCCAACGCATACGCGGCATCCGCGTTGATGGCTGCGAGCCCCACATTTCCATTGAATTCGGCGTCATGACGCCAACTTGCTCGCGCCGCTTCCAAGTCGTCAGTCGTGCTGCCGTCAGCACGAACATAGGGCTGCGCTTCACTTCCCGTCGAAGCCGCGGCAAGCAGCGTCGCCGTCAGCACGCTCCTTTGCAGATGCTTGCCAAAGGTGGACAGTGAGCGCACCTGCGCCGGGCTGTTGGTGCGAACGTAAGACGTCATTGACAACTCCTTTTTGCAAGTCGAGCCCTTCTCCAGAAGAAGTCCGCATCGCGTTGAAGACGAGCTGCGAAAAAGAGAAAGATGGGTTTGATAGCTGCGGCCCCAACGGTCCCTTCAGATTTGAGATCACTTCCGCCGCGAGTGGCTGAAGCTCCTCGCAACGTCACAATCGAATCTGCTGCCAAGCCTCCAGGAAAGGAGAGCATTGCTCATCTCGCGCTTGTGCATGCAGTCAACCTTCGATCCGTGTTGCCACATCTCAAGAGCAAATGCGGTGCCAAAGCTCACTGGGAAGTGAACGCATGGCTCTCCCTGAAAACCTCACAAATCCAGCATGGTCAATTGTGCGGAACCCGACATGCGTCTTCTGCCACTGTCAGCTTTCGGACAGGCATGACGCGTTTCGCGCCGACCACCGGTCGATCGGTTTTGGGGCCGGTCTGTTCGCCTCATAAGAGCGCGTCACATTGCGTAGCGGTTTCCCGAGCGCCGCCACATGACACTGGACCTGCAGGTAGCACCGGCTTCTCATCCAGCCTTACTTTGGCCCCTTCGCGTATCAAATTCCCGCTGGCGAGCCCTGCTTTCATAGATCGCACCATGCCGAATGTCTGCTCTGGCGCCCGACCCGCTGGCCCGATCTCGATCCGGCATAAGGGCGCAGCATCTTTGCAGGCCGTTTCATCCCGGCGTCCTGCTTGGCTGACAGACCGCACTTGGCGAGCGGTCTCCATGCTCTCTCCAAGGACCATCCCTGCGGCTGGCTTGTCGACCTATGGGCGGGTCCGGCCGCCCGAAACCCTCGCGCCATCAGCTTTTTTCCCCGCCGCCTGCGGCGGCTTCCTCGCGCCGCTTCGCTCACAAAAAAGCTGCCCGCTCGGGTCCTTCACTGTCGCTGCGGCCCTGTCGGATTCAGGCGGCCCTGACGCGCCCATTACGGTGCGCCATCGCAGGGGATGGTCCCCGGCGAAACCACAAAAGGAGACTTCGAAATGACCGCGATCGGTTACGTCAACAAGCAGGAAAACGGCGCCTACAAGGGCCAGCTCAAGACGCTCAGCGTCCGCGCCGACATCGATATCGCCCCCAACCAGGCCAAGAGCGCCGATAACCATCCCGACTTCCGGGTGCTGACGCAAGGGGTCGAAGTTGGCGCCGGCTGGATCCGCACCGGCGAGACTTCTGGCAAGGATTATGTGAGCCTGTCGATTGCAGCGCCGGAGTTCGGACCGCGCAAGCTCTACGCCAATCTTGGCCGCGCCGCCGGCCAGGACGATGACGACACCTACGCCATCATCTGGAACCCGGCCGACTGATCGGCCGACATAGAGCCTCGCGCCGCAGCCCGGCGCGGGGCTCATTCCCAGGAGTTCCACCCAAACCCCGTCCGCCCTAAAG
>NZ_RZTB01000026.1:2767-69995 GCF_003997735.1 Mesorhizobium sp. M7A.F.Ca.MR.148.00.0.0
CTAAAGGGCGGCGAAAACTCTCCCCCGACTCTTCGCCCGTCCCCGAGACGATCTCCCTCGCCCATCCTCGCCCTCGCTTGTCCGAAGCGAAACGAGGATCATCATGGAAGACGAAAACGAACGCGCGGCCCGCGCGAAAAAGGGCAGCCCGTTTCTCAGCACAGCCCAAGCCGCCTTCTATATCGGGCTCTCCCAGCGCACGCTCGAAAAGATGCGGCTCAAGGGCGGCGGCCCGAAATTCCGCAAGCACGGCCGATATGTCCGCTATCACATAGATGAACTCGACCATTGGTCGAAAGGACACCCGCAGCACTCCACTGCCGGCGATGGCGAGGCCGGTTCCGGCCAGGGCGGCAAGGGAGGCCGTTCATGAGCCGGCGCCCTTCCATCCATCTGATCGGCAGCCGCCTGCGGCGTGTTCGAGCCCGTAAGACGGTCGCCTTGGCCGCGGCCGGTCTCGGTCTTTTGGGCTTCACGGCGCTGGCAAAACCCACCCCTTGGCTGGTCTGGAACGCCTCGGCCAGCGCGCCGATCGGCCTTTACCGCATCGCTGCGGGAGCGCTGGCGCGTGGCGATCTCGTGCTCGTGCGCCCGCCTGAATACGCGGCGTATCTCGCCGCCGAGCGCAGCTATCTGCCTCGCAATGTGCCGCTGGCAAAACGTCTTGCAGCGCTGCCGGACGATAATGTCTGCGCCTTCAATGACGCCATCATCATCGGCGGCGACATCGTCGCGCGCCGGCTCAAAATCGATGCCGAAGGCCGACCTTTGCCATGGTGGAACGGCTGCCGAGCGCTCGGCGACAACGAGGTTTTCCTGCTCGGCAGCGACAAAAACCGCTCCTTCGACAGCCGCTATTTCGGGCCTGTTCCCACTCAAAATGTCATCGGGAGGCTCGTACCACTATGGACCGAGTGACCCTCCTCTTGTTGGGCATGATCGCCATTGCGCCATGCGCCTGTTCCGCCTCGACCGGCGCTGAGACGGTCGCCATTTCCCAAAGTCCGCAGCTGCGAAAGTGGCAGACGTTGGTATCGGAAGCAAGCCGGCGCTTCCATATTCCCCAAGCCTGGATCTATGCCGTCATGGCTGCCGAAAGCGGCGGCAAGACGATGCGCGACGGCCGCCCCATCACCTCCCCCGCTGGCGCCATGGGCCTCATGCAGGTGATGCCCGGCACCTATGAGGAGATGCGGGTCGAACACGGCCTTGGGCCTAACCCGCACGATCCGCGCGACAATATCCTGGCCGGCACGGCCTATCTCAGCGCCATGTATGACCGCTTCGGATTTCCTGGCCTGTTTGGCGCCTACAATGCCGGTCCCGAGCGCTACGACGAGCATTTGAAGCGTGGCAAACCGCTGCCAGAAGAGACCGTTGAGTACCTCGACCAACTCAAGGCGGCCGGAGTTTCGGCGGCCGACATCGAGACGTTCGAAAGCAAACCTGTCGCTCCAAAGGCGCAAATCGCTCCTCTCGGACGGTCGCTGTTCTTCATCCATGACGGTGTTCACGCCGGCGTAAACGGCGATCTCTTCGTGCCGCTCGGCAAGGACGGCGCGCAGCCGAGGGAGCCGGTGCGTTAGCCATGGGCGGACGGGGCGCGTCTGGCGGGGCTGGTAAGCGTCCGGTTCTTGCACGTCGCTCAGCTCTTGACAGGATTTGCCGCTTTCCAGTTCCACGGCAGCAATTCGTCGAGGCGGTTGATGGGGGTCCGTCAACCATGCGCGAGAGCACATCATGAAGATAGGCGTAGGGTTCGACGCCATTGAGCTTGCAGGTTTCGACCAGCGAGCACAGCACCGCCCATCGATGACCGCCGCCGTCGCTACCCGCGAAGAGGTGGTTCTTGCGGCCAAGACTGACCGGCCGGATCGCGCGCTCGACCGGATTGGTGTCGAGCTCGGTGCGACCGTCGTGCAGGAAGCGCGTCAGCCCCTCCCAGCGCGACAGCGCGTAACGGATCGCTTCGGCGAGCGTGCTGCGCCCTGGCAAGAGCGGAAGCTGCGCTTCGAGCCAGACCCGCATGGCATCGACGATTGGTTTCGAACGGATGCGCCGAGATGCCAACCGATGCGGGGGCGACTGACCGCGAACGTCGGCTTCGACGGCATAGAGTTGGCCGATCCGGCGCAAGGCCTCCACCGCGATCGGTCCGTTGGTCGCCTGAGCCACGTCATAGAATTTGCGCCGGGTATGCGCCCAACAGGCAGCAAGAACGATGTCTCCCTTGCCGGTGAGTTGCTCGAAACCGGCATAGCCATCGACATGCAGCACGCCCTTGAAGTGCTCGAGATGCGAGGCCGGGCGTTCTGCCTTGCGGTCCGGCGCAAACATATAGATCGCCGCCGGCGGCTCCGGTCCAGCCCAGGCGCGTTGCTCGCGGGCGTAGACCCACAGCCGCCCCGTCTTGGTGCGCCCACGACCGGGATCGAGCACCGGCACCGGCGTATCGTCGGCAAAGAGATGGTTGGAAGCGAACACGCTCTTGGCGAGGCGTTCGTGCAGGGCTTCGAGCCACCAGCAGGCGCCGCCAACCCATCCAGCGAGCGTCGAGCGCGGAAGATCGACACCATTGCGGGCGAAGATCTGCGACTGCCGATAGAGCGGCGTATGATCGCAGTACTTGCTCACCAGCACCTGCGCGAGCAGCGCTGGCGTGGCCAGGCCGCCGCCGATCAGCCGCTCCGGTGCCGGCGCTTGCACCACCGTCTCGCAGGTCCGGCAAGCATATTTCGGACGCGTGGTGCGGATCACGCGAAGCTGCGCTGGCACCCAATCCAGCATCTCACTCACGTTTTTGCCAATGGCATGCAGGGTGCCGCCGCAACACGTGCAGACTGTGCCGCCGACATCAAGCAGGACGTCCTCGCGCGGCAGATGATCAGGCAGCGATCTGCGATGGGACGACCGCTCCGCCGACGGTTTGACTTCGAACGGACGGCTCTCCTGGATGCGAGCAACATCGGCGTCGAGGTCTTCCAGCGCGAGCACAAGCTGGTCGGGGGCAAGCTGCTCGGAACTGCGGCCGAACTGCGCTCGCTGGAGCTTTTTGATGATCGACTGAAGTCGCTCAATCTCCCCGTCGCGGCTCTCGACCGCAGCCGCCATGTCGCGCACGAGACGCTGCAAAAGCTGCGGGTCGGAAGGCAGATTTTCGAGATCGATCAACATGATCGAATCTATCATAAACAGCCTAAAAACCCAAGCTTTCCGGGCTTTTCCGCGACAATCGACGAGGCGATTTCAGCCCGCCAGCATCGGTCGCCAGAAGCGTTCCGGCGTGCGCCAGTCGATCCCCTCGATGAGCATCGCCAGTTGCGCTGGCGACAGTGTCACCGAGCCGCCTGGCTCAGCCAGGCGCGGCCACATGAACTGTCCGCGGTCCATGCGCTTGGTGAACAGGCACAGCCCCGTTTCATCCCAAAAAAGGATTTTCAAAAGCGAGGCATTCTTGCCGCGGAAGACGAACAGATGTCCCGAGAACGGATCCTTCTTCAGGTGTTCCTGGATCAGCGTCGCGAGGCCATCGAGGCCCTTTCGCATGTCGGTGTGACCCAAGGCCAGATGCACTTTCACGCCGGCCGGAACGACAATCATGACGCCTTCTCCTTACCAGTGAGCTGCCGCTTCACGGCGGCCGTGGTCGCGCCCGCCGGCGCGAACACGCGCCGTCCATATCCAGTTCCATTGCCACCATTCCGTCCGGCGGCTGCACGAGATCGCGCAACGCCGCGAGTGCCGGCAACTCGTTCGCCGCGCCGTCGGCGAGCGCGACCATCGCCAGTTGCGGCGCCTTGCGGGCAGTCAGGCCGAACTCTTCGCGCCAGCGGAAGGCCATGCTGGTGGCAATGCCGTGGCGGCGACAGACCTGCGCCACGGCGACGCCAGCCTCTCGGTCTCCGCGACGATCGCCCGCTTCTGCTCGTTGGTGAAGGTGCGCCGGTTCGAGCGACCGTCCGCAGCCCCAGGCGTCAAGCGGTATTTGCGCCGTACGCAATTAGCAGCGCTGCTTAATTGGGCCCGGGTACTCGGATGAAGAAGCGACCGCCAGTCCATTTCAGTGCCGGATTCCTCGAACCGATCGCGCCATCTGCGCAGCGCGTGCGGCGAAAGATCGAGCGCCGCCGCATACTCGGCGAGCCCCATGCCGCTCCAATTCATCGCCTCCACATGCATTCCCCAGAACGCATGCAGCGCAAGCGGACCGCGGTCCGTGCGCGCGCCGTAGCGGCGGCGAGGTGGCGCGTTTTGCTTCCGCCGAGGCGCATTCCTGGCGCGCTTCTTCTGCTTCTCCGCGTACAATTCCCGCAGATATTCCGCACGTTTACGCAGGTCTTTCGGCGTCAGCAGGTGGCGCGCCCAACGCTCGAAGGTCACCGTCGAAAGCTTGTGCCGGCGGCAATATTCCTCCGCCTCCAGAGAGCTGCGAAACCAGCTGCCGACATGCGTGCGCCAGTAGGGGTTGTCAGCCTTGTCCCAGGAGCGGCGGGGCGCCATCGCAGATCATCCTCCTCGACAAGAAGGAACCCGACATGACGCGAGATTGCACTACCTCAGATATGTGCAGGGACCGGACGCTTACCGGGGCTGGGGGGCTGGGCGCGTAAGGCAAGATAAAGGCACCGCCTCCAGGAGGCGGCTAAGTCTTTGTCTGCACATCGTTTTTCCAGGAGGCTGCCGCCGGTGCCAAGAGGGTTTGACGTGTAAGTGTCTGATTTTGCTTGATATGTCTGGGAGGTCGCATGGCAGATGACGAGTTCAGGCCGAAGCTCGGCAAAATCGGGTCGCGCGGCTCGAAGGCAGGCAAACGCTATGCCGGTCAAGTCCGGGCAGCCGTCAACCGAGCCGGCGGCCAGCCCCAGCCCGGCGGTCGCTTCACGGGCAGCCGGACAGGGCGTGGCGGGGCGGCTGCGGAGCTGCTGAAATCGCGCGACCGGTATGCCGCCTTCCGCCAGCGCCGGGTGATCGTCAAGGCGCGGATCGTCAAGCTCGCCGGCAAGGGCGCGGACGGGGCGCGTGCCCATCTACGCTATCTTCAGCGCGACGGCGTCACCCGAGAAGGTGCGCCTGGCGAGCTCTACGGCGCCGACAGCGACCGCGTCGACGGCAAGGCGTTCATCGATCGCGCGGACGGCGACCGCCACCAATTCCGCTTCATCGTCGCTGCCGAAGACGGCATCGAGTATGAAGACCTGAAGCCGCTGACGCGGCGGCTCATGGCGCAGATGCAGGAAGACCTCGGCACGAAGCTCGACTGGGTCGCGGTTGATCACTTCAATACCGGCCATCCCCATAGCCACATCATCGTCCGAGGCAGGGACGACCGTGGCGAGAACCTGGTCATCGCGCGCGAATATATCTCATCTGGCATCCGCGAGCGGGCGGCCGAGCTGGTCAGCCTCGATCTCGGTCCGCGAACCGACCGCGAGATTGAGCTTCGCCTGCGCCGGGAAATGGAGCAGGAACGCTTCACCAGCATCGACCGTCGGCTGCTCAGCATGCGTGATGATGACGGCCTGGTCTCGCCGGACGGTCCCGACGCCATTCGTCAGACGCTGCACCAGGGACGGCTGCGCAAGCTCGAGCGGATGGGTCTGGCCGCGGAGGTCGGCGCTGGTTCCTGGCGCCTCGACGATGAGCTCGAAGCCACGCTGCGCCGCACCGGCGAACGCGGCGACATCATCAAGACCATGCACCGCGAACTGGCCGGCAAGGGGCTTGCCCGCAGTGCCGCCGACTGGGTGATCCACGATCGAGCCGGCGAGCCCGTCCAGTCTCTCGTCGGTCGGGTTGTCGCGCGTGGACTGGCCGACGAGATCAATGACCGCCATTACATGATCGTGGACGCCGTCGACGGTAAGAGCCATTGGATCGACATCGGTAGAGGCGAGGCGATGGAAACGATGCCTAATGGCTGCATCGTGCGTGTCGCGCCAAGGAACACCGAGCCGAGGCAGGTCGATCGTACCATCGCCGAAATCGCCGCCGCGCATGGCGGCCGCTACGACGTCGATATGCACCTGAAGCATGACCCATCCGCCACCGAGAGCTTTGCGCGAACGCATGTGCGGCGGCTGGAGGCGATCCGCCGCGCGACCGGCGGCGTCGAGCGAGAGCCGAACGGCACCTGGCTCATCGCGCCGGACCATCTCGATCGCGTCGCGAATTATGAGGGCCAGCGGGCCAGGGCCGAGCCTGTCGTTGCCGACAAGCTCTCCTCAATGGCGCTGGAGCGACAGGTCAGCTTCAACGGCGCCACCTGGCTCGACCGGGAGCTGGTTGCCGATAGACCCGAGCCTTTGCACGGATCCGGCTTCGGCCGCGACGTGAGAGAGGCGCAAGCTCGCCGGCGGCAGTGGCTGATCGCGCAAGGCCTCGCGCATGAAGAACAGGATGGGATCGTCTATCGAGCCAACATGCTTTCGATCCTGCGCCAGCGAGAACTGAACCGTGTTGCTGGCCAACTGTCGGAGGAACTTGGCCTGCCCTATGCCGAAGCGCGATCCGGAGGACGAGTAGAGGGTACGCTCCGCCGCTCCGTCGAGCTTGCCAGCGGAAAATGTGCCGTCGTTGAGAAGTCGCGCGAATTCACGCTGGTGCCATGGCGGCCGGTGCTTGAGCGCCATGTGGGCAAGGAGGTCTCCGGTGTCGTGAGTGGGGAGGGGATTTCATGGACCGTCGGCCGGCAAAGGAGCGGACCTGGTGTTTCGTGAGATGGTGTACAGCTTTTTAGCCAGCGGCGCGGGCAGCCATGCGACCCCGCGTAGACCTTATGGCCGCAGCCCGCAATCGGTCGCATGGACCTGCCAGGCGGGGCGGCTTTGGAGCGTTCGGACCCGACACGCTGCGTGAGTGGCCAGACTTCGAGCGCTCGAAGATGGCGGACTGTTGTCTGCTGGCCGGCGTTATTCCGGCTGGCCTATGACCGCGGCGCAACAGTTCACCGCTGAAGTTGCCACGGGCGAACATCGACAAGAGAAAAAACACCATTGCGCGATACAAATCGCCGTTGAAAGCGTTTAGGTTGCATGCGCTTCGCCAAGTAAACGGATACCCCAGAAGAGAGCCATGACCACGGCCCGCCATATCGTGACGCTGCTTAAAAGCCACATTGCCGGCGACGAGGATCGTTTCCTCTCTATCGCGATGCAGCTTGCTGCGCATGAGGCACGTCAAGGCCATGGTAAGCTTGCTCAGGAGCTCAAGGATCTGGTCGACGCAGCCAAGAGCAGGGACGCCCGGATTGTCAAGAGCAGTCGGCCGGTTCCCCTTTTTCAGCCAAAGGGCGAGCTCGCAGGGCTCCTGCATGTGCGCTATCCGGACCTGCGACTGACCGACATGATTTTGCCGGACAGTCTGCGCTCGCGCCTGCACCGCGTGCTGGGAGAGCAGCGCCAACAAGCAAGCTTGCGCGAGCACGGGCTTGTTCCCCGTCGCAAACTGCTTCTGGTCGGCCCGCCAGGATCAGGCAAGACGATGACCGCATCGGCATTGGCCGGGGAGCTTCATCTGCCCCTTTTCACGATCGTCCTCGATGGTTTGATCACCAAGTTCATGGGAGAGACTGCCGGAAAGCTGCGGCTTGTTTTTGATGCAATGCAGGCGACGCGGGGCGTCTACTTCTTTGACGAATTCGATGCCATCGGCGCGCGTCGAGGCGAACGCCAGGATGTTGGCGAGATTCGGCGCGTGCTGAATTCGTTTCTGCAGTTTCTCGAGCAAGACGACAGCCACAGCCTGATTATTGCGGCAACAAATCATCCCGAGCTGCTCGACAGAGCTTTGTTCCGCCGTTTCGACGATGTCATCGAATACGCCGTGCCCGATCGGCCGATTATAGAGGCGCTGCTTCGGGCTCGACTCGACCGCTTCGACACCAGAGGGCTTGCCTGGAACGAGGCGATCTCTCAGGCAGAGAGACTGTCGCAGGCCGAGATCACGCGCGCGGCCGACGACGCTGCAAAAACCATCATATTGCGGGGGGGGAAGCGGATCACCTCGGAAGCGCTCATCGACGCTCTGAAGGAACGCCGGCAGGCGTCGCTGTTTGAGTAGCGACAGCACAGATCATAATGGCAGACGATTTTCCGCGCGACCGCGCCCATATCCACCTTCGCCATCACAGCGTCGGTGTTCCTGCCGCAAAGCGCGCAAGCCTATTATTTGCGGAAAGTCGAGGCGTATCGAGACGTTGATACTGACCGCGGCAGACCGCGCAACGAGCCGCTCGTCTCCCGCATGGAGACAGTCAGGCTGGCGACTGCACGATCGTTGTTTACCGACCACGACGACCTCTTCCCCCAGGCCGCTGACGAGCAGGTGTGGTGGGAAGTCTGGCTGCGCGACGGTCGCCGCGAGAACTTCGAGCACATTGCCGAAGCCCTGAACATCACTTTGCGCACGCATGCGGTCAGGTTTCCGGAGCGGGTGGTCATGCTGGCCCTCGCCAGCACGGCAATGCTCGACCGCATGATTGCGCACAGCGATGTCGTCGCCGAGCTGCGGCGCGCGAAGGATACGCCGTCCTTCTTCCTGGGCCTTGGCGGCGCGGAGCAAAGGGACTGGAGCGACGAGCTTCTCGGGCGCGTCAGACCGCCTCAATCCGATATTGCGGTCTGCATTCTCGACAGCGGCGTGCGTCGCACCCACCCGTTGATCGAACCCGCACTTGCCGTTGAAGACTGGCACACCGTCAAACCGGCATGGGGCAGCGACGACACACCTGCGTGGAGCGGCCACGGGACGCGAATGGCAGGTGTCGGCCTGTACGGTGATCTGGTCCCGCTCCTGGTCGGAGGCGATCCAGTTCCATTGCCCTTTCGGCTGGAGAGTGTTCGTATCCTTCCGCCAGAAGACGAGGCAAACGATCCAGAACTCTATGGCGCGATCACCGCGGAAGCGATCGCCCGCGCCGAGGTGCAGGCGCCGGAGCGCCGCCGCGCGATCGCAATGGCTGTGACAAGCGCCAGTCCGGCGCGTGGAAGGCCCACATCGTGGTCTGCCGCTATCGACCAACTCTGTTTCGAAGAGGAACAGCGACGCTTGATCGTTCTCTCTGCCGGCAACATCGGCGATGACCTCATGCCGGCCGAGCATTTGACGCGCAACGATCTGGAAGCAGTCGATGATCCTTCTCAGGCCTGGAATGCGCTGACGGTCGGCGCTTTCACAGAAAAGGTCGATATCATTGACACCGACTTTTCGGGCTACGCTCCGATCGCGCCGGTCGGCGAGCTCTCGCCGCGCAGTCGCACTTCGGTCGTTTGGGACAGGCAGTGGCCGGTGAAGCCCGAGGTCGTCTTCGAAGGCGGCAATCTCGCCCATGACGGTGTGTTGCCCGGCGAGCCGATCGACGATCTGCAGATATTGACCACTTTCTGTCGACCCGAACTGCGCCACTCCACCACCCTCGGAGATACGAGCGCGGCAACGGCCCATGCCGCACGGATGGCGGGACTAATTCTATCAGCGCGCCCCGAGCTGTGGCCTGAATCGGTTCGCGCCCTGATCGTCCACTCGGCCGAATGGACTCCGGCGATGCGCGCACGCATCGATGCGTGCAACGGAGCGAAGGGCGAGATCCAGGCGCTCGTGCGGCGCTATGGTTACGGCGTGCCAGATCTTGGGCGCGCGCTTCTGTCAACGGTGAACGACCTCACGCTTATCGTTGAAGATGAGCTTCAGCCTTTCCAGCGCGAGGGCGGCGCGGCTGCCAAAACGCGTGACATGAAGCTGCATCGCCTGCCTTGGCCGAAGGAGCAGCTCGCGGCGCTCGGCGCTGCCCAGGTCGAGCTCCGCGTCACGCTGTCCTATTTCATCGAACCCAACCCCGGTGAACGCGGATGGACCCGCCGGCATCGTTACGCGTCCCATGGTCTTCGGTTCAGAGTAAAGTCAGCGACCGAGACAGTCGACGAATTCCGAGCCCGCATCAATCAGGCCGCTCGGGACGAGGAGGAAGGGGCGCCTGCTGGAGGCGGAGAAGAGTGGCTGCTCGGCACCTTCCGCGATCGCGGCTCGTTGCACGCCGATTTCTGGTCGGGCAGCGCCGCCGATCTCGCCGAGCGTGACGCGATCGGCGTGTTCCCGGTCGGGGGCTGGTGGAAGGAGAAGCCTTACCTGGAACGCGTCGACGCTCTGGCTCGGTACGCCCTGATTGTGACGATTCGGGCGCCTGGGGTCGATGTTGACATCTTCACACCCGTCGAAGCAGCCCTGACTGTCGAGACGTCGGTCGAGACCTGATGCAGCACTGTCCAAACCGGCCAACAACGGAGGTTTGACCAGCCTCTGGTGCCATGGCGGCTGGTGCTGGATCATCACGTCGGCACGGGATCATGCGCGGAGGACGATAGGCCGGCAAAGGAGCGGGCCAAGCGTGTCATAATGGCGCCCATGGTCACGCCCACAAGCCGCGCCCCCTGCGTCTACGGAGAGGTGCGCGTCTGCTTAGGCGGCCGAGACATCGCTTACCTGATCAACGCGCTCCGTATTTGCGCCTGTAAGCGGCAATGAAATCGTCGTCGCTACAGATGCAGCGGCCGCTGGAGTCCTTGGCCTTCGGATCGTGCAAGTGAGAGCCAAGGGGGCGCAGAAGATTCACCCGAGTGCTCGTCGTCGGGCTCATGGGAAACCCCGCACTATGCTTGACCAAATCCGCGGCAAGCATAATCCCGGCAAGCACCGACTGAAAGGCCATCGGAACCACAGTTCGAACGCGGCGACTTCCTTCGCTAAGCTGGAACACCAGACCGCCGCAGATAGCCTGCTGATAAAAGGAGCGCAGGGGCTGGCCGACAAACGGGGCTAGCGGTTCAAACGGCACAGCCATCGCTGTAGCCACGCGAACTACAAAGTCGTTGGGAACTCCGGCATTTGTCTGCAGGAGCGTTTTCACCTGCTCGTGTGCTTCCGGTATTCCGAGTTCCTCGGCAATCAGCTGGTGCTCGTCCTTGGATTTTCCGGATGGCAGGTACATGCAACAAAGGCAAGCCTGGCCGTCATCGAAACCATGCCGGGAGATACCGAGATCGTGCTCCTGCGTCCAAGCGTTTGCGATCCATCGCGGCAGTGCACCTTGGACAGCCAGACGGTCGGCGGCGGTGTCAAGCGCCACACCCACTTGGTCTAAGACCCAATTGCCCCGGCGCGCAACATATTCTGCCCACGTCAGAGGGTGCGCCTCGACCTCAAGGCCAGTCGATCTAAGGGCGGTGGCTGCAAGAACCGCCTTGGACATACCAATCTCCGCCTGGCCGGCCAATGCGTAGCGCTGCAGGTTTGAGAGTTCGATCGCTTCGTGATCGATTACATGCAGACGACCCTTGAGATCGGGTTGTCTCGCTAGCGCCCAAAGCGAGCCATGGCCTATCGCACCGAGCCCAACGAGGTGGGTTTCGCCAAGGTCGACTGGGAAGTCGATCGGGCCAGCCTCCCCGGCTTTGGTCTTGTCGTAGCTGCATAGCGAGAGGTCGATGGTTTCGTCCAACTCGGCGCCGGTCAACTGGGCGGCGAAGATAGTTCGAAAGACGTTGGCGGCGCCGAAGCAACTGGCGGCGCCAGCTCCAAAAGGCAGCAGACTTGGGCCAGAGCCCACCGGGTCCGTACGCGACAGCTTTGCCGCCCAACCGTCCGATCCCACGAAAAAGATCGGGCACCGGAGTGATGGGCGCGTTACCCCTGCAACGACGCAGACGGTGGCAGACTTGCCGGAACGCCGGATGCCGACTTTTGGATTGATCGACTTTGCCAAGCGCTCCAGCGCTTGGGCTTGAGAGCTCGCCGCGCTGTCCAGCGGGAGTATCGCCAGAACCGGGTAGAGCCTAGCGAGCAATCTCACCGCAAGATCTAGTGTCGCCTGGCCTTCGGCGCAGGAAGCGGCCTGATGGTCGAAGGCGACTGCCACGACCTGCTTTTCAAGAGCTGCTTTGAAGTCTCCCAGATGAAAATCGGCCAGGACCTGAGATGCCGCCGTGGCGGCACGATCGATGAAGTTAGCGAATGCCATTGTTCAACTCGATATCATGATCATTCGCGACAGTGCCGCGGGAGGGAGCGCATTCCATTTGGCCTTTTCGTCAAGCCGATAGGCGGCGACCCGAGCAAAATCGAAAGGCTCGCGGGCGAAATTCGGCACTACCAGCGACAGACACCCAACCGTGGTAGCAACCGCATAAGCGTCGTCCGTCGTCGAATGGTAGGCGCGGCCCGGATGGCTGTGAATCTGGGCCAAGAGTTTCAGGCCGCTTTTGTAGAGCCAGACATTGAGCCGGTGCAGTTCTTCGGCCGCAACGATCACGCAAACGCCATCGTTTGTCCGAATGTGACGCTGCGCCGGGATAACCGTCTCTGTTACGGCAAAGTGCCGGTCTTGCTGAACGCCGACCCAGAGCGCCATCCCCTCATTGCCTTCGCGACCAACTGAGCGCAGATGCCCATGCGTGGTCGAGATGCAGCCGCGCGGGAGAGTCACGATCGTTACATCTCTCAAACCAGTCATTCTTGTATCGCCTGAGGGGATACCACCATTCCTACGATTGCCGGTGGGAGTTGAATCTGCAACTGCTCTATAGGAATGATTCCGTACTTGATGATCTTGTCCAGGATGAAGGCCAAACAGCCTTCGCCAGAACCCCGATGAAGTAGCCATGGATCACCTGAATGGGCTGGATTGTCGTGGTATTCCCGGACGCCCGCCATGCACAGGAATGGTTCGTCCTCGGGACTGTTGGCCTGGATGAAGTCCGTCAGCGGCACGGCGTTCTGCTGGATGAGAGCTCCTATCATCTCCGGCGGCGTTCCGGGCAGCGGCGGACGTCTAAGCATTTTCAGGTATAGATCTTTCCGGGCAATCGGATGACGCGTAAACGGATCGACGAAGACCACGGACGGTGGTCTTAAGTCGTAGTCGGTGAAGTCGACCTCGCTCGCTGCGCTGATCACCCGTGGTTTTAACTTGAGGCTTGCGAAAATGAAGAAAGCGCGCGGAAAGGTCGCCTCGATCAAGAAGCAGCCCTGAGCCCGATAGACATCAGCATATGGCCGGAACCGGCCGATCTCCCGATCAAACTTCGCTCGGGAGACCTCCGGATCCACACTTTGGGGTTTAGGCACCTGCGACGCCCGCCTTCAGGCTGAGGAACAGGGTCACAGTATTCGGGAAACCGAAATCGCCAAGCTTCTTGTCGACGTCGAGCAAGTTGCCGGCCTCATCCTTCAATTCCCAATTCTCGGCTGGTTGGGCGACATTCTGCGTGTTCTCAAGGGCTTTGGTACGAATGACGTGAAGCGGCTGGTTGGGATTGGCTTCGACCTGCGTGGGCTGGCCGTTCACCACCATCGTGATCTCGATCTTGCCCGGCCCGCCGCCGTGATTATCGCCCTTACCCGAATCCTTCGACATTGTCCTACTCCTGTGGCTTGCCAACCGTCCCACGCCCTGGCGCCCACCTGCGAGTGAGACCGGCGGTCTTCAATCGTTCACCCGGCGCCACGGCCGCGAGTACGCGAAAGACAGGGGATAAGCTACCGAATCGGTGCTTGCCTTCTTTTATGGGTGACTTGAGCCGCAAGTAAATGGTCTCAAATTGCTCCTCACAACTATAATCGATTAGAGCAATGCGAAAATATTGGCGACACGCCTATTCATCTGCTCTCTCACTCGCCTGCTCCGTGCTTGGCAAGGGGAGCTTTGACTGCGTCACGCGTCCCCCAATCCTGCAACGCATTCACCCGAGCCTGCGCGACACCAGCGCCCGAAAAAACGCTGATCGTGGCGTTCTATCGCGAACTGGCGCTGCTGTTCTGGCTAGACGATTGCAACGACGTTGGCCTGATCGCGCCGGAGCAGCTCGCCGCCGTGGAGCAGGCGCTGGGGCACGGCGTACCGTGCGTTCTCTCCGGATTCGAGGGCTGCGCTCAGCTGCGCGCTTCGCTGGTGCTGGATCGGCGAACGGCGCCGGCCACGGTGGCCGCTGGCTGGGAGTACATCCATTTCGAACACTGCGCACTGCCCGAGTTGGACCTGACGCAGATCGACCTGCGCGCCTCGCTGCTGGGCAAGGCTATGCGCGCGCCGCTGCTGATCAGCTCTATGGCCGGCGGCATGCCACGGGCCGAGGCCATCAACCGGCATTTGAGCGAGGCAGCGCAAGCCTTGCAGATCGCCATGTGCGGTTCGCAGCGTGTGAGCCTGCAATCCCGTAACTCCCAGGGGCTAACGCGCGCGCTGCGCCGCCTGGCGCCAGACATTCCCTTGCTGGCCAATATCGGCGCCGCGCAACTGCGGGAGGCCGACGGCCTGGACCTGGCGCGTCGCGCGGTGGACGCGCTGGAGGCCGATGGGCTCATCGTCCATCTCAATCCGCTGCAGGAAGCGGTACAGCCGGGAGGGCGACCGCGACTGGCGCGGCGTCCTGGCGCTGATCGCTGGCGCCGCGCGCATCGTGGGCGTGCCGATCGTGGCCAAGGAAGTGGGGGCGGCCTGTCCGCCTCGGTGGCCTGTGCGCTCGTCGAGGCGGGCGTGGCGGTAATCGATGTCGCCGGCGCCGGCGGCACCAGTTGGGCCGCAGTGGAGGGCGAGCGCGCCCGCAATGCCGCCGACCGTGCAGTGGCGATGTCATTCGCCAATTGGGGGATTCCCACCCTGACCAGCGTGCAGGCGGTGCGTCGGGCGCTGCCAACGGTGAAGCTGATCGCGTCGGGCGGGATCCGCGATGGCGTCGACGTGGCCAAGGCCATCCGCCTGGGCGCGGACATCGCCGGGCAGGCGGCCAGCGTGCTGGGCGCGGCGACAGTGTCCACCGAGGCCGTTGTCGCGCATTTCGAGATCGTCATCCGCCAGTTGTTGGGTCACCATCAAACCAATTTGACGCCCCGGGACAATATCGTCCGGCATTGTCCGGTGTGCGACGATGTTGGGGATGCGACATAGGCGGATTGCCGTGTATTAAACCGCTTTTCCTTTGGCACGCATATTGCGCCCTATCGGTAAACCTCGTCATGGGCCGGCGGCAATCGCTCGGAGATTGTCGAAATAGCACAATCTGCCGGGGTGACATCCGGCCCGACTAGAGCAGGACCTTTCAGATGATGCAGAAAAGCAAGCGGCCATACTCGCGGGGAAATAGTCGCGTCAGGGCTGCATGGACGCTCTTTCCTGGTTGTTTCGGCGACGGACGCCAACTCTTCAATCGGCACCCGAACCAGTGCCTGGATGTCCAAGGAGCGCCCCTGTTGCGCGTGCCTGGCTGCACCCGCGTGCTGGCTCTCCTCCAAGGCGACGCTCGGCGCTGCTGCAGACCGGCGACGAGAACCCAACTTCAAAATTAGCATTCCGAAAACCGAAAGAAGTGAACAGGTATGTCCAGGATCGGCGCTTTGACGCGCGCGGCATGGCGATCGGCAACTCAGACGCTGGCCAAGGGTTCGAAAAGTTTACACCCGACGCTAGCGCCGGCCGATTTCAAGCGCGCACTTACGATCAACGATCGATATGGCGGGCTCACTGTCAATGTCCCCAAAATGCCTTTCTGGCTGACCGGGGGTGAAGCCTTCGTCTACCGCCGGACTAGCCACGGCGAGCAGCAGTTCATGCAGGTCGATGCTGCCACGGGTTTCAAGCGGCCCGCTTTCGATCAGGCGCGTCTGGCGGCAGCGCTAAACAAGGTGAGCCATGAGAGCTATCAAGCCGGCAATCTTCCGTTCGACCGTTTCGAACTGAGTGAGGATGGTCGCAGGCTCGACTTCCAGATTGAAGACACCCGGTGGAGCTGCGACCTTGCAAGCTATGACTGTACCAGCACCACATTCGATGCAAGGAAAGGGGACCGTAGGGAGCTCAGCCACCGCTACACGCCGCCAGCGGAGAACAACCCCGACAAGAGCAACGCGTCGCCCGACGGCAAATGGATCGCCTATATCAAGAACTGCAACGTTTTCCTGCGCAGCGAGGACGGATTGCAGGATGTTCCTCTGAGCCGGGACGGAGCCGAAGGCAATTGCTACGTCTTTTCGACGCTGAGCTGGTCGCCGGACTCGCGCCACCTCGCCGCTTACCTTGTTCGCCCCGGCTATAGGCGAGAGGTCCGCTACCTCAATTCATCGACGGACCAGTTGGAGCGGGAATATTCAACAATATTCTATCCCAGGCCGGGCGATGTCCTTCCGCTGCCCCAGCCAGTCCTGTTCGACATTGCCGGCCGGCGCCAGATCGTGATTGACGGTGCCCTCTTCTCGAACGTCTTCGAACTTTCCCCTCTCCGGTGGTGGGCGGACAGCCGCGGCTTCACTTTCGAATATAACCAGCGCGGGCATCAGCTCTATCGCTTGGTCGAGGTAGACGCCGCCTCGGGCCGCGGGCGCTCCCTGATCGATGAGACCAGCGAGACATTCGTGGATTATTTGCCGCTGGGGCATGGCCAGGAGGATGCCGGAAAAATCTTCCGTTACGATGTCGATGACGGGAAGGAGATCATCTGGGCATCAGAGCGCGACGGGTATGAGCATTTGTATCTTTTCAACGGCCGGACAGGCGCGCTCGAAAACCAGATCACCCGAGGTGAGTGGGTCGTCCGGAGGGTCAACCATGTCGATCCGGTGAAGCGTCAGATCTGGTTCGAGGCGAGCGGGATGAACTCGCAGGAGGACCCCTATTGGGTCCATGCTTACCGCATCGGCTTTGACGGCAAGGGACTGACTGCACTGACGCCCGAACCGGCCAACCACCATATCGAGTTCTCGCCTGACAGGCGCTATTATGTCGATCTCTGGTCACGCATCGATCTGCCCCCGCGCATGGCACTCTACCGCGCCAGCGACAATGCCAAGCTCCAGCAGATCGAGACGGCCGACATTTCCGAGCTCGTCGCCGCAGGCTGGCAGCCGCCGCTCAGTTTCCATTCCAAGGGGCGCGACGGCAAAACTGACATCTGGGGCGTGCTCCACCTCCAACTTCGACCCGACGAAGAAATACCCGGTTGTGGAGAATATCTATGCTGGACCCCACGGCTCCTTCGTCCCAAAATCCTTCTCGCGGTGGACAGAGCCGCTCACGCAGCTGGGCTTCGTCGTTGCTCAGATCGACGGCATGGGCACCAACAACCGCTCCCGCGCCTTCCATGATGTTGCTTGGAAGAATCTGAAGGACGCAGGATTTCCCGATCGCATTCTGTGGCACAAGGCGGCGGCCGCGCAATATCCATGGTACGACATATCCAACGTCGGCATTTTTGGCGCATCCGCCGGCGGCCAGAGTGCAGTCAGCGCGCTGCTCTTTCACCCCGATTTCTACAAGGTCGCCGTCGCCAAAAACGGCTGCTTCGACAACAGGATAGACAAGACCTGGTGGAATGAACTGTGGATGGGGTGGCCGGTCGGCATTGAATATTCGCAATCCTCCGCCGTTGACAATGCTCACAGGCTGCAGGGCAAGCTGATGATCGCGGTCGGCGAAATGGATGATAATGTCGATCCGTTTTGCTCGTTCCAGCTTGCCGATCGACTCATCAAGGCAGGAAAAGATTTTGACATGGTCTACGTTCCTGGTGCCAATCACCATACTCTAGGCACCTACACCGAGCGCAAACTCCTAGACTTCTTCGTTCGCAACATTCTCGGTCAGACCCCGCCCGACTGGAACAGCAAACCGATCGAGCTGGAGTAGCTTGTGGCTCTTGCAATTGTTAGCTCGCCTTATCGGCTGTAATCAGGGCGAGGCGCGAGCAAATCTGCACCGAAGGACGATCGTGGAGTCTAGGACTTGCGCTGCGTATTGAGGATAGGCTCGCCGCGACGTTGGTCTGAGCAAACTGCTTGATAGGCACGCCTGCAGACCGCGTGTGTGCGATTGCAAGATCCCCTATCAGCCTGGTGTGAAGCGTTCAGGGGAAAAGCCGCACCCAACGCCGCTTCCGCTCGCCGTAACGCTACGGCGGTGCGGCCCACCCGATCCGCTCGACGAGCATAGGAACACATAGGTCCCCGAACGGACGATTACCTTGGCAATAGAAGACCCTCGTCGGTCATCGCCGCTGTGGGTGGCAGCCCGTCGGTCTGGAGCTGCCACGATTCTCATCCTCGCGTCACATATGAGCTGAAGCTTTCCGGATCGGGTATCCAATCGGCATCCAGTTGCTCGGCGATATGGTTGAATTCTACCTCAGGACAAGAGTGAGTAGAGCAGCCCCGCTACGAAAATCCTATCCTGGTTCGTTTGACGCATCGACTATTCAGATTGATTGGCGTGATACCCGGCGCGGCCGCAACACGCTAGGCCGTCAACCGCTGAGCAGAAAACCAGCCTTCGCCTTCCGCGGCGGCGGACCTCGTCAGCCTTTCGAAAGCTTGCCTGAGTAGGTTGCTCATGTGATCTGTGGAAGTGAGGCTAGCGTGCACCCGTACAAACTGGACATTCATCGTAGCAGCTTGGCTGCAGGTGCAGCACGCCGTACCGCACGAGCAAGCGGACAAGCCGGCCAAGCCGGTTTTGAGCAGCACTTGGGCGAATTGCAGGCGGCGGATGAGTTGATGAGTGCACCAGGCGAGGATGTCCTCGTCAATGGCTCGCATGGCAAAGGTGAGTTGAGACCAACGAAGAGGCAGAGGATCCAAAGCAATCTGCAGCATGCTGTGACTGAGCGGCAACCAGGTCAGGTTGGTGACTCAGGCGCTCGCGCGATGATGCAACTCCCTGCCCATCAGGTGGGTACATCGGAACGGGAGGCGCAGCTCGCGATGCAGGGGGATGAGCACGAATACACCCCAGCGCCGCATCTCGATGGGTCGATGCCCTCGACAGTGCAGCCGGATCGTCCAATTGTGGCCCCCGACGGTGCCGACAAGCGTCCTGTTTATTCCAACGATGCCACCGCCATCGAAGGGCTGAAGTCTGCACTCCTTGCGGGTAAAGCCAGGCCGGACACGGTCACTCGCAGCGCAAATTCTCTTTTCGGCTTTAGTCGTTGGCTCTTTCAAAACAAAAAGCCAGGGTTTGCTGCTCGGCTTTACCATCCGTCGCTGAGCCAGGATCTCGAGGAGTACGAGAGTAGGGGTGGTTCCTCCACAGTGGCTGGCGCACTGCGTCAACTGATGAAGCCGATAGGCGGAGCCGCCCCGATTGTGGGTCGCGCTGTCCTGAACCCCCATCCTGACGACGCCGCGCTCACTAGACATTTCAGATCCGCGAGCGGCTACGCAACTGCTCTTAACCATTTCAGTCATTACCTACGTCAAAATGACAAGCTCGGGATTGCGGGCCGGATTTACGATGAATCGCTGGATAAAGATGTTGAGAGCTACAAGGCCGCCTCCTCTACTCGTGGAGCTCCGATCGAATCTGCACTGGTTTATATCCGCAAGCACCCGCCGCGCGTTATACTCGGGAGTCATCTGGAAAACGCGGTCAGCATGGAGGCTCGTCCCCGTGGCGACGCTGCTCAGCATACCGCACCACAGCAGGGATTCGATTGGCCAGAGGAGCTCCTGCCGGTAGGTTATAAGGAGGGCACCGATCTACCATTGTCTCTCGCCCCAACCGCGCACCAACACCAAGCACCCGACTTTGGAGAGGCCGTCCCTCACTTGAACTGGCGCCACGGCGACCAGGGCGCCCCGGAGGGGCTGGTAGCTGCACGGGACAGGAGCAGCCCGCTGCCAAGCGAGGCGGTGCCACATAAATCTGGACGGGGACTCGCTACGCAGCCCAGATTGTGGGCGGAGAAATCCGCCTCGCCAGAGCTCTTTCGACGGCGGGCGGAGCAGGCTCTGCCGGCGTCCGCCAGAGGTGTGGAGACATCCTCCGCGGTTGATGAAGCCGCCGCTCGCCAAGCTTTGGCTTGGTTGCAGCAGGAGATGGAGGGGATCGAACCGATGCAGGATCCTCATAAGGTGGCTACACCGGAATCTGAGGCGCAGCTCGTCAGGCAGAGGGATGAACACGAATCCACCCCAGCACCGCATCCCGGAGCTGGTGGTTCGATGCCCTCGACAGTGCAGCCGGATCGTCCAATTGTAGTCCCCAACGGTTCCGACAAGCGTCCTGTCTATTCCAACGATGCGACCGCTATCGAAGGGCTGAGGGCAGCATTCCACGCGGGTAAGGCCAGCGCGAACACGGTCACTTTCAATGTAAATTCTCTTTTCGGCTTTAGTCGGTGGCTCCTTCAAAACAACAAGCCAGGGTTTGCTGCTCGGCTTTACCATTCGTCGCTGGATCAGGATCTCAAAGAGTATGAGAGTACGGGTGGTTCCTCCACCGTGGCTGGCGCACTGCGTTACCTCAAGAAGTCGACAAGCGGAGCCCCGATTATGGGTCGCCCTCTCGTGATCCCCTATCCTGACGATGCCGAGCTCATTAGAGATTACAGAGCCGCTTCGACCAAGGAGTACCTGGCAGCGCCTGCGACCGGACGGAATCCAGATACCGTGGGCGGCTATACAAATTTTCTTAGACATTTTAGCCAGTATCTGCGTCAAAATAACAAGCCTGGGATTGCCGCTCGGATTCACGACAAATCGCTGGATAAAGATGTTGAGAGCTTCAAGGCTGTCTCCTATGGTAATAGACTAAGTATCGGTTCTGCATTGGCTCACCTCCGGGATATCCTGCCGCGCATTGTGCTCGGGCGCGAAACTGTCCTTGCTGCTCATCCGGCAGACGCAGTCACCAGGCGCGTTGGGGCCGCTGCTGAAGCTGGGCCAGCGGCACCGGCAAGAGCTCCCCAACCCGCCTCGCCAGCAACCGCTAAGCTGCCAGGCACCTACCGCGGCCTTCCACTGGTTGATGTGACCACACTGACGACCAGTTCCTCTGGGGCTCAGATCGGGGCGCTCGATCCGACAGCCCCGTCCAACGTTGCAACGGGGCGGGTGCTCGGCGCCGCCGAATGGCTGAGCGACGCCCATGTCCAGAGAGATTACAATTTGCTGGAGCGGCAACTGCAGGGGATCAATCCGGCGCTCGCTGCCCGGACTCGGCTGGTGGATCCTTCCGTATCCCATCTACTGCGACACACGTCGCCGCAAGACGCTCGAGGCATATTGCAGTCCATCTATAATCAAAACAACGCCACAGCCGACTTCCTGTTCTTGCCAGTGAATAATGGCACGGCTACTAGCCCCGGCACCCATTGGTCGCTGCTGCTCGTTGATCGCCGCGACCCCGAAAGGCGGTTCGCCTATCACTACGACTCCCTCCAGCGAGAGGGATATAACGACGTGCCTGCAAAACAGCTCGCAGGACTGCTGAATGCTACCTTGGCGCCAGCCCCCATGGCCAGACAGACGAACCATTATGATTGCGGCGTATTTGTCCTGGAGGGCACGTGGGCGCTGGTTGAACGATTGGTGAAAGGGCAGCGGCCAGACCACGAGCCGCTGCCCCTCGACAACCTCGTTGCCGATCGGCAGGCGCTGCAAGACCGGCTAAGGAGGCCCTTGCCGCACGAGGAAGAGCCGCGGCAGCTGCTGGAGGATGAACCCGCCTCCCCACCGATGATGGCATTCGAGCCAGGGGAACTGCGGCAACTGTTGGAAGACGAGCCTGACTCCCCACCAATGATGGCGTTCGAGCCAGGGGAACTGCGGCAACTGTTGGAAGACGAGCCTGCCTCCCCACCAATGATGGCGTTCGAGCCAGGGGAACTGCGGCAACTGTTGAATGATGAGCCTGCCTCCACTTGGGCACAAATCAATTCGACCCCACATGCGCGAGCGGACGGTGTTCATCAGCCAGCCCAGGCGCCCTGGCTCCCTGAACGCAGAAGATAACTTTGCGGAGGAGCGGTCACGCAACTGTCGGCGGCGCCGGGCCTCAGGGTGAATGGAGAGGATGGTGTCGCGTGAAGGCGCAACACGCGTGCTGACCGACCTGCATAGTAGGAAGTCGTTCATTGCTCCCAAATCGTATGTGAGGAACATTCCTGTCCCGGCTGCACCGCGCGATGCTAGGTCGCGTTGTTCAGCGGGCCAAGCCGATGACACCTACGAAGCTACTGATCGGGCAGATCGCCGTTGTGTGCGCAATTGTCATTATCGGCGTATGGACGGCAACCCAATGGTGCGCTCAAATGCTGACCTACCAGACGCCTCTCGGCGCACCATGGTTTCTCTTCGCCGGCTGGCCAATCTACAAGCCGTGGAAGCTGTTTGAATGGTGGTTCCACTTCGATGCTTATGCGCCGGAGGTCTTCGACAAAGCCGGTACGCTTGCAGGCGCCAGCGGATTCCTGGGCTGTGCCGCCGCAATCGCAGGCTCGCTTTTGCGCGCGCGACAGCGCGGGTCGGTTACGACCTATGGGTCTTCACGGTGGGCCACGACTCATGAGGTCGAGACGGCAGGGTTGTTACGGCCGGCGGGCGTTTTCCTCGGTAGGCTGAACGATCGCTATCTGCGCCATGACGGCCCGGAGCACGTCATGGCATTTGCGCCGACGCGTTCGGGCAAGGGCGTGGGGCTGGTTGTTCCAACGCTACTTTCCTGGACCGGGTCTGCCATCATTCATGATATAAAAGGCGAAAATTGGCAGTTGACCTCCGGCTGGCGGTCGAAATTCTCGTACTGCCTTCTGTTCAATCCGACCGACCCGAGATCGGCACGCTACAACCCGCTGCTGGAGGTGCGCAAAGGCCCAGATGAGATCCGGGACGTTCAAAACATCGCCGACATCCTCGTCGATCCCGAGGGCGCGCTGGAGCGACGGAACCACTGGGAGAAGACCAGCCATTCACTCCTAGTTGGCGCCATTTTGCACGTGCTCTACGCTGAAGAGGACAAGACGCTAGCCCGCGTCGCCACCTTCCTGTCGGACCCGCAACGCTCGTTTGCCGCAACGCTACGGCGGATGATGACGACAAACCATCTCGGGACGGGGCATAACCCTCAGGTCCATCCCGTAGTGGCCTCGGCGGCTCGCGAACTCCTGAACAAGTCGGAAAACGAGCGCTCAGGCGTCCTCTCGACCGCCATGTCCTTTCTTGGGCTTTATCGTGATCCAACGGTCGCGGCGGCCACTTCGTCCTGCGACTGGCGCATCGCTGACCTAGTGGATGGAGAGCGACCGCTGTCGCTCTATCTGGTCGTGCCGCCTTCGGATATCTCGCGCACCAAGCCTTTGGTGCGACTGATCTTGAACCAGATCGGCAGGCGGTTGACGGAGCGTCTGGAGGGGGACCCGAAGAAGAGCCGTAAGCATCAGCTGCTCATGATGCTGGACGAGTTTCCGGCGCTCGGTCGCCTCGACTTCTTCGAAACGGCGCTCGCCTTCATGGCAGGTTATGGCATTCGCTCCTATCTGATCGCACAATCTTTGAACCAGGTTTCAAAGGCCTATGGCGAGAACAATGCTATTCTCGACAATTGCCACGTGCGAATTGCCTTTTCCTCCAATGACGAACGCACGGCCAAGCGCATCTCGGATGCCCTCGGCACCGCAACCGAACTTAGGTCGATGCGCAACTATGCGGGCCATCGGCTTGCGCCCTGGCTTTCACATGTCATGGTGAGCCGCCAGGAAACCGCGCGCCCGCTCCTGACGCCAGGCGAGGTGATGCAATTGCCGCCGTCAGACGAATTGGTCCTGGTTTCTGGGTTGCCGCCGATCCGCGCCAAGAAGCTGCGCTATTATCAGGATCAGAATTTCACAGATCGGGTGCTGCCTGCGCCGGTGCTGCACGACGGACCCTATGCGGACTGCCCTGCATCACGCCCGGACGGCTGGACTGGACAAGTGTGCAGCGTCGATAGCCGACTTGCTGCGGACGAGGAAAGCGCCGACGCGCCAGTTGAAGACGAGGGAGGCGTTCAGCAGCAACGCCATCCAAGCCTGCCCGAAGAAGACGTTGTTGTCTCTCAAGAGCCCGATCAGGCCGATCTGTACAAGCCCGCAGACGATGACAGCGAAGCGCTCGCGGACAAGCGTGTCATGGATCGGATTTCCACTGCGGCCCGCGCCTACGGTATCAACGAGGGCAGGGGCGACGATGTCATTCCCGGCTTCTGAAGTCCGCTGAGTTGCAGAGCGCACCTCAGCGTAGATAACGGCCATAAGCAATTTTGAGCGTCTGGCCGATGCTTCTCCCGTCGCCGGCGCAACGCCGGGCCGTCGGAACGAGCCGCATGAAGCCGCACCGCATTCGCCATCAGTTTCTGCTTGAGCCGGAGCTCAGCGAGAAACTGGACAACCTCAGTCGCGATCCGTCAACGACCAAATCAGCGATCGTGGCGAAGGCGATCGAGGCGTTCATCGAGCGGCGTGGCGAGAGCGAGTTCGATCGGCGCTACGGCGTAAGGCTTGACCGGCTCTCCCGCGATCTTGCCCACGTCAGGCGCGATTCCGAGGTGATCCTGGAGAGCCTGGCGCTCTTCATCCGCTTTTCGATCACCCTTCACGCCCACACGCCGGTCCCGGATCGGGCAACGCAGGCTATTGCCCAAGAGCGTTTCGAGAAATTCGTTGAGAAGGTCGGCCGCCAGATCGCTTCCGGCAAAAAGTCGCTTAGCAAAGACAATGGTGGGGGAGGGGAAGGATGAGCTCTCATCCCGAGGCCGACCACCGGCGGCGTGTCATGCTGCGCACCGCCATGGGTCCGGCAATCACCGAAGCCCTGGCCGATCCGTCCGTCATCGAGGTGATGGTCAATCCCGACGGCGCGCTGCGACTCGACCGGTTAGGCGAAGGTCGGGTCGATACCGACGTTCACATGCACCCGTCCGAGGCAGAACGTATCATCCGCCTGGTTGCTTCGCACGTGCGCGCCGAGGCGCACGCCGACAACCCGATCGTCAGTGCCGAATTGCCGTCTGGCGAACGCTTCGAAGGCCTGCTGCCACCTGTGGTGTTGGCGCCATGTTTTGCCATCCGCAAGCCCGCCGCGAAAGTCTACACCCTGGCCGACTATGTTGCCGAACGCATCATGCTGCCGCTGCAGGCCGATGCGCTGAAAAAGGCCGTCCGCGAGCGGCGCAACATGCTGATCGCCGGCGGCACTTCCTCGGGGAAGACAACACTCGCCAACGCTCTGCTTGCTGAAGTCGCCGAATGCGACGATCGGGTGATCCTGATCGAGGACACACGCGAACTGCAGTGCGCGGCCAGGGACTGCGTTGCCCTGAGAACAAGGCGGGGCTCGGTCACCCTTGCCGATCTCGTGCGCTCGACGCTGAGGCTCAGGCCGGACCGCATCATCGTGGGCGAGGTGAGGGGCGCGGAAGCGCTCGACATGCTGAAGGCATGGAACACCGGGCACCCAGGCGGCATCGCTACCGTACACGCCAATTCCGCGCGCTCGGCTCTCTATCGCATTGAGCAACTCGCCCAGGAAGCGGTGGTCACCGTTCCCCGCCGGCTCATCGCTGAGGCGATAGATCTGATCGTCTTCATAGCGGGACGCGGCTCGTCGCGCCACATCGACGCAATCGCCGAGGTCACCGGTCTCGACGGCAGCGGCGATTACGCCGTTGCCCCGCTCACGCTTTCGCAACTCCAGCAGCTTTGAAAGGCCTTCCTCATGCGCAAGAAGCTTCGCTTTCTTTCGTCCACAGCGCTCGCGTTTCTTAACACGGCCCCGGTTTATGCCGCCGGCTCCGGCATGCCGTGGGAGCAGCCGCTGCAGCAGATCCTGGAGTCCGTGCAGGGACCGGTCGCCAAGATCGTTGCGGTGATCATCATTATCACCACCGGCCTGACGCTTGCCTTCGGCGACACCGCCGGTGGTTTTCGGCGCCTGATTCAGATCGTCTTCGGTCTGTCAATCGCCTTCGCGGCATCGAGCTTCTTCCTCTCCTTCTTCTCCTTCGGTGGTGGGGCGCTCGTCTGATGGCCGCCGGGGAGCAGCATATCGAGGGCTTCGCAGTACCGGTCCACCGGGCGCTGACCGAGCCGATCCTGCTCGGCGGGGCTCCGCGCGCGGTGGCGATCCTCAACGGTACAGTGGCCGCGGCCATTGGCTTCGGCTTGCAGCAATGGATTGCTGGTCTGGTGCTTTGGATCGCAGGCCACTCGTTAGCGGTGTTTGCCGCAAGACGCGATCCGGACTTCGCCAGCGTGCTTGTGCGCCACCTACGTCTGAAGGGGTGGCTTGCATGCTGAACCTTTCGGAATATCGAAGCAAAGCCGACCGGCTTGCCGACCATCTACCCTGGGCTGCCTTGGTGGCGCCCGGCATCGTGCTCAACAAGGACGGCAGCTTTCAGCGGACGTTGCGGTTCCGCGGCCCGGATCTCGAAAGTGCGACGGAGGCTGAACTCGTCGGCATTTGCGCCCGGGCGAACAATGCTCTCAGACGCCTTGGCTCTGGCTGGGCATTGTTCTTTGAGGCCGAGCGCACAGAAGCGCTGGGCTATCCGAACTCGCATTTTCCTGACGCCGCGTCGTGGCTGGTCGACGAAGAACGCCGCGCTGCTTTCGAGGGGAAGGTAGCGCACTACGAGAGCCGCTATCATCTGACCTTGGTGTTTATGCCACCGCCGGACGCCCAGGCGCGCGCAGAAAGCGCGCTCGTCGACTCTCATTATTCCCGAGGAGAAAGAGACTGGCGCCAGGATCTGGCGAGGTTCCGTGACGAGACCAACCGCGTGCTCGATCTCTTCTCGGGTTTCATGTCCGAAGTACGCGTCCTCGATGATGCTCAGACGTTGACCTACCTCCACGGCACGATTTCGCCTCGTCGCCATCCTATCATGGCCCCGGAAACGCCGATATATCTGGATGCAATCCTGGTCGATGCGCCGCTTACCGGTGGCCTGGAGCCGATGCTGGGTGAGCAGCATCTTCGCACACTGACCATCCTCGGCTTTCCGAACCTCACCCGGCCCGGAATCCTCGATACCCTCAATCATCAGGATTTCGCCTATCGCTGGATGACGCGCTTCATTCCGCTCGAGAAAACGGAAGCCACGAAGACGCTGACGCGATTGCGCCGGCAGTGGTTTGCCAAGCGCAAATCGATCGTGGCAATCCTACGCGAGGTCATTACCAACGAGCCGGTCCCGCTTGTCGATAACGATGCCGACAACAAGGCGCTCGATGCCGACGAAGCCCTTCAGGCATTGGGCGGTGATCATGTGAGTTTCGGCTATCTCACCACCACCGTGACCGTGTGGGGCGAGGATCGCCAAGCCGCTGCAGAGAAGCTTCGCGCGGTCGAGCGCATCATCAATGGGCTCGGCTTCACCACGATCCGAGAAGGCGTCAATGCGGTCGAGGCTTGGCTCGGCTCATTGCCTGGCCATGTCTACGCTAACGTTCGCCAACCGCTCGTTCATACATTGAACCTTGCCCATCTCATGCCGCTGTCGTCGGTTTGGGCCGGTCCTGCGACAAACGAGCATCTCGCGAAAGTCACCCAAACCGAAGCGCCACCGCTTTTCGTTGCCGAGACCAGTGGGTCGACACCGTTTCGGCTTTCCACCCACGTCGAAGATGTCGGCCACATGCTGGTTGTTGGTCCGACCGGCGCCGGCAAGTCGGTTCTGCTTGCTCTGATTGCTCTGCAGTTCAGGCGCTATGCCGGCGCCCAGGTTTATGTCTTCGACAAAGGCAATTCGGCCCGTGCTGCAACACTTGCCATGGGTGGAGAACACCACGCGCTAGGAGCGGACGGTTCCCTTGCCTTTCAGCCACTGCGCAGCATCAACGACCAGGCTAGCCGAAGCTGGGCGGCCGAATGGATCGCCAGCCTTGTTGCCCACGAGAACGTCACCGTCACGCCGGAGGTGAAGGAGGCTATTTGGTCAGCGCTGGCCAGCCTTGCCACCGCGCCGGCGCAGGAACGCACACTGACCGGTCTTTCGGTCCTGCTTCAATCCAATGCGCTGAAGACCGCATTGATGCCCTACACGCTCGACGGTCCCTTCGGCCGCCTGCTCGATGCCGATCATGATGGGCTGGCCTTGTCGGATGTGCAGTGTTTCGAGACCGAGGAGTTAATGCACAGCCAAGGCGCTTTGCTGCCGGTGCTTACCTATCTGTTCCAGCGACTTGAGGAACGGTTCGACGGACGGCCCACGCTGATCATGCTCGACGAGGCGTGGGTCTATCTCGACAATCCGCTGTTCGCCGCCCGCATCCGCGAATGGCTGAAGGTGCTGCGAAAGAAGAACGTGTCGGTTGTCTTCGCTACGCAGTCGCTGGCTGATATCGCGGGCTCTGGCATAGCGCCGGCAATCATCGAAAGCTGCCCGCAGCGCATTTTCCTTCCCAATGATCGTGCCGTGGAACCCCAGGCGCGCACAGCCTACGAGCGCTTCGGTTTAAGCGAGCGGCAGATCGAATTGATCGCCCGCGCCACGCCGAAGCGTCAGTATTATCTGCAATCGCGCCGCGGCAACCGTCTGTTCGAGCTCGAGCTTGGCCCCATCGCTCTTGCGCTTTGCGGTGCTTCCGATCCGGCCACGCAGACTCTGATCGACAGGATCATGTCCGAAGACGGGCAAGGCAGCTTTGCCTCGCAGTTCCTGATCGCGCGCGGCCTCGATTGGGCCGGCGAACTTCTCAAGCAATTCCCTCAACCAGACAAGGAGCAATTCTCATGATGCGGCGACGCCTTCTCTCCGGCCTGATCACCGTTTCCCTGATCGCCAAGCCTATGGCCGACTATGTGCAGCCCGCCTACGCCCTTATCGTGTTCGATCCGTCCAATTATGCGCAGAACGTGCTGACGGCCGCGCGCGCATTGGAGCAGATCAACAACCAGATCCAGTCGCTGCAGAATCAGGCGACCATGCTGCAGAACATGGCGCGCAATCTTCAGCGTCTGGATTTCTCTTCCGTTGGCCAACTCACCGGTTCACTCCATCGCATCGACGGCTTGATGGACCAGGCGAGTGGCCTCAGCTTTGATCTGGGCAAGCTTCAAGACCAGTGGCGCAGCCAATATCCGGAAAGCTACGACGCCACGATCAAAGTCAGCGATGTGGCGAGTGCTGCGCGGGAGCGTTGGCAAACCGCCATGCAGGCGTTCCGCCAGACCATGGGTGTCCAGTCGCAAATCGTCGAGAACGTCCGCGCCGACGGCGATCTGCTCGCCGATCTCGTCAACCGCAGCCAAGGGGCGGCCGGTGCGCTTCAGGCAAGCCAGGCCACCAACCAGCTGATGGCGCTTTCGACAAAACAGCAGATGCAGATCCAGACGCTGCTCGCAACGCAGTTTCGAGCTGAGGCCGAGGATGCCGCCCGCAAGGCCCAGTCAGACGAAGCCGCCCGCGAGATGACGAAGCGGTTCTTGGGTACCGGCTCGGCTTATCCCGGCAATTAATCACGAGTTCATCACGACGAGAAAGGCAGCGGCATGAACGACCTTGGCGTCATCGATCGCTTCATGGAGACCTTCATCCGCTACATCGACAGCGGGTTCGGTCTGCTATCGGGCGACCTCGCCTTCCTCACTACCATTCTGATCGGCATTGACATCACACTTGCCGGCCTGGCGTGGGCGCTCGGCGACGAAACCAGCGTTCTCGGCCGGCTTGTCCGCAAGGTGCTCTATGTTGGCGTCTTCGCCTTCATTCTGAACAATTTCAAGAACCTCGCCGATATCGTTTATCGTTCTTTTGCCGGTCTCGGGATTAAGGCGTCGGCCGGCAATCTGTCGGCAGACAATCTCTTGCGCCCGGGCCGCATTGCCGCGACCGGTTTCGAAGGTGCTTGGCCAATGCTTGACCAAGCCAGTCAGCTCCTGGGCTTCCCGGAAATCTTCGGCAACGCACTGACCATCTTCGTGCTGCTGATGGCCTGGTTCCTGGTTATCATCGCCTTCTTCATCCTTTCCATCCAGCTTTTCATCACCATCCTAGAGTTCAAGCTCGCCACGCTGGCAGGTTTTGTTTTGGTTCCATTCGCACTTTGGAACCGTTCAGCGTTCCTGGCCGAACGCGTGCTCGGCCATGTTATCTCGTCAGGCATCAAGGTGATGGTGCTCGCCGTCATTGTCGGTATCGGCTCCACGCTCTTCGGGGAGTTCGCTTCCGCATTGCAAGGCAAGGAGCCGGATCTTGCCGGTGCCATGTCCCAGGTACTGGGCGCACTGGCACTGCTTGGCCTTGGCATTTTTGGGCCGGGGATCGCGTCGGGTCTCGTCTCAGGCGCACCGCAGCTTGGGGCGGGCGCCGCCCTCGGCACGACCGCGGCGGCAGCGGGTGTATCACTCGTTGCTGGAGGCACAGCATTTGCTGGCGCGCGTATGGCAACCAGCGGCGGTCTCGCCGCCATCCGAGCCGGCACAACAATGGGATCGGCTGCTTCCACGTCATGGCAGATCGGGCGCGCAACCTCGCCCGACGCTGGCCTCTCCGGTGTGGCTGCTGGAATGCATGGTGTAACCAGTGCAGCTGGCGGCGCCGCTATACGCATAGCGCGATCCGCCACTGCAAGTGTTGGGCGCAACGCCGATGCCGGGCGCGATGCCGCGTGGACCGCGACCGGCGGCGCGCCGACAGCGTCAATGACCGAACGCTCTGCCGGTTCGGCCACTGTTTCGGCGCCGACGTGGGCAAGGCGCCTACGTTCTGAACAGACCGCCCGGGCAAATCGCCACGCTGCCATGCAAGCTGTCCGAGACGGAGACCGGCCGGGAGGCAGCGCCAACCCCTCTCTCAACGACAAGGATGACTAGATGCTCTTCAAGCGACCCGTGCACCGTTACGGCAAAACACCCGAACCGGTCACGCCGTATCAAAAAGCCGCCCAACTGTGGGACGAGCGCATCGGCTCATCTCGACTGCAGGCCAGGAACTGGCGGATCATGGCCCTTGGCTGCCTGGCCTTGGCGACCGGGCTTTCCGGCGGACTCGTATGGCAGTCGATGCAAAGCCGTGTCGTGCCTTATGTCGTCGAGGTCGATGGCTTCGGCGAGACGCGCGCCGTCGCGCCGGCGGTCCGGAATTATGAGCCCTCGGATGCTCAGATCGCCTGGCATCTCGGCCGCTTCATCCAGAATGTCCGTTCCGTTTCCACCGATCCGGTTTTGGTTCGGCAGAACTGGTTGGCAGCGTACGACTTTGCTAGCGATCGCGCAGCGCTCTTCCTCAACGAATACGCCAAGGCGAACGACCCCTTCGGTCAGATCGGAACGCGCAGTGTTTCGGTACAGGTCACCAGCGTGGTCAGAGCCTCCGAAAGTTCATTCCAGGTCAAATGGACCGAGCAGGTGTTTGAGCGCGGAAGCCTTGCCAGCACGATGCGCTGGACTGCGATCCTCACGATCGTGATCCGCTCGCCAAGCAATACGGATCAGCTGCGCAAGAATCCGCTCGGCGTCTTCATCAATGCCATTGACTGGTCACGCGAGCTCGACAGCGCCGTCCCAGCCCCCCTTTCTCCGACGGAGTCCACCAATGAAAGGTAAAATGTCACCGATTCGTGCCGTGCTGATCCTATCGGTGTCGGCAGCGGTCGTTTCCGCTTGTGCATCGAAGAAGGTGCCGCCGCCTGAGATTTCCTATGACGCTGCCGACTTCAAACCGGCCGCGATCGAAAAAGCGCCGGAGAGGCCGATTAGAATTGTCGAGGTGCCAAAACCACTGCCGCTGCCTGGCCAAATGCAGCCCGAGCCCGGCAAGGCCGAGGACAAGCGCCCTCCTGAAGAACGCGTCGCTGATGCCAACAAAGCCGCGACCCAGCAACCCACCAAGTACGGGTATGTTAATGCAGTGCAAGTCTACCCCTTCACCGATGGCGCGCTTTATCAACTCTATGCCGCGCCGGAGCGCGTGACCGACATCGCTCTGCAGCCGGGCGAGAAACTAACCGCCGTGTCGGCTGGCGACACCGTGCGCTGGGTCATTGGCGATACCGCAAGCGGCACCGGTGACAATCAGCGCACCCATGTTCTGGTAAAACCCTTCGCGCCGGGTCTTGCCACCAATGTCGTCATTACGACGGACCGGCGGACCTATCATTTGCAGCTTCAAAGCACCGAGAAGACCGCAATGGCGGCAATCTCCTGGACCTACAGCCAAGACCAGATCATCGCGCTTCGCCAGCGCAATGCTCAAGCCGAGGCAGTTACACCGGTCGCGTCGAACATCGCGCTCGAAAACCTTCGCTTTCGCTACTCAATCAGTGGCGACACACCGCCCTGGAGACCGACGCGAGCCTTCGACGACGGCAGCAAGGTCTATATTGAGTTCCCTCGTCGCATAGATCAGGGCGAGGCGCCACCACTCTTCATCGTCGGCGCAGATGGGAGCAGCGAGCTCGTCAACTATCGCGTGCGCGGCAACTATTACATCGTCGATCGGCTCTTCGCCGCGGCCGAACTTCGCCTCGGCACCAAGCGGCAGCAGGTGATCCGCATCAGCAGGATTGACGGCAGGCAACCGCAACGGCGGATCTCGCTCTTTCGCGGCAGCCGGCGAGGTGAGGGCTCATGATCGAAAATTCCCGCTCTGGCATCCCGCCGAAACTGGATCCCGAGGAACTGCAGCTTCGGGCCTCTCCCCGCCGCGTGGTGCGGTTCAGGCGCGGTGTGATCATCGCTATCGCAGCGCTCGGATCCGGCGCTGTCTTCGGCGTTACCATGATCGCCCTCCAGGGGCCGGCCCTTCGCATCAGGGATCAGGCGGAAGATCTCTACAACACTGAGCGCAAACCAACCGCCGAGGGACTCGATACGCTTCCCCATGACTATTCCGGCATGAAGCCAAAGCCTCCCGTCCTTGGGCTACCTTTGCCGGGCGACCTCGGCCGCCCCATCCTCGAGCGGCAGCGCCAGCTCGGCATCGTGCCGGGCCAAGACATCTCGGCCGAGGAGCAGCGTCTAGCGCAGCAGGCGATCGAAGCGCGTGAATCGCGGGTGCTTTTCCGCGTCGAAAATCGAGCTCAACAGACAGATGTCGGAGAGAGCGTGCAAACTGCTCAGCATCCATTTGAGGCGCTTCCCCAATCCGAAGCAGGACGCGCGTCAGCCTCGGTGGCGGCGGCGGAAGGCGACCAGAACAATCAGCAGCGAAAGCTTGATTTTCTCAGCCAGCGGAGCACTGGCGGGATCTACAATCCGCATGCGCTTCAGACGCCGATCTCGCCATATCAACTGATGGCTGGCAGCGTGATTGCCGCCAGCCTGATCACCGGCATCAATTCCGATTTGCCGGGCCTTGTCGTCGCGCAAGTCACCGAAAATGTGCACGACACGGTCACGGGCAACATATTGCTGATTCCGCAGGGCTCACGTCTTATCGGCGTCTACGACAGCGTCGTCGCGTTCGGGCAAAAGCGAGCGCTGCTGGTCTGGCAGCGCATTCTGCTGCCCGACGGCTCGTCGGCCGAAATCGACAATCTGCCCGCGAGCGACACCGCCGGCTACGCAGGGCTGGAAGACAAAGTCGATTTCCACACTTGGCAGATGATCAAGGGAGTGGCGCTTGCCACATTGCTCGGTGTCGGCACAGAATTCAGCCTCGGCGAAAACGAGAGCGATCTGGTCAAGGCGATCCGGGAATCAGCCCAGCAGAACGCCAGTCGAGCCGGCCAGCGCATCACCGAAAAAAACCTCAATATCCAGCCCACCATCGTCGTCCGCCCAGGTTGGCCACTGCGCGTCATCGTGCACAAGGACATCGTGCTGCGGCCATACGCCAGTTGAGCAGGAGTTATCATGGCTGACCTGAAACTTGGAAAACTTCCGGACCGAACAGCTTCGAAGATCACCATTACCGTCAGCGCGGAGCTGAGCCAAACACTCAAGGAGTATGCTGCACTTTACCGTCAGACCTATGGTCAGTCTGAAACCGTGGCAGAACTCATCCCTTTCATGCTGGCGGCGTTTCTGGAAGGCGACCGAGCCTTTGCCAGGGCCAGAAAAGAACGTCTGCCGACGGAGCTTGCCGGAAAATCGTGACTCCTCCGCTAGGGCAGCTGGAACATTGCCTAGCTGTCGCGACCTACCTGCTCCTCGCGAAGCATAGGATCAAACCCCTTGGAATGTAGGTATGCGCAAGAGAGGATGTGGAAGGAGATACCGCGCAACAGCCTAAGTTTGCATTTTCGATTTGATGCGGTAGTCGCCTATGAGCGGTCAAAACGAACGCAGCTGGTTCGCCGATCGACCAAACGGCGAGCGCACTGTGCTTTGCTCAGACCGCCACCGAGTGCCTCGCCGTTCCCCCTTTGAAATATGTATCGAACTTGGCCGCGATGGTTCGAATGAAGGGGCGACTTTCAGTCCGTACGAGGAAACTGTCACCATCGAATTCAAGCGCTCGGGCAGGATCGTGGAGTGCGATGGACCTCGAGCGATGAAGGAGCTGCTCGCCGGCTTTGCCGAACCGCTCCACCAGATCGACTGCCGAGAAGGCAAAATCACACATCAGCCGCTCGATGATCCAGCCACGGACGCGATCGTCGTCGGAAAGGGCAACGCCGCGGACGGCAGCCAACCCGCCATCCGCAACCATGCGCCCGTACCCGGCAGTCGAAGCCATGTTTTGCACGTAGCCTTGGCGAAAACGACCGATGGACGAAGGGCCAAGTCCGATCAGTGTCGGGCAGCGATCCTCAGTGTAGCCCTGAAAATTGCGATGCAAAACTCCTGCGCGGGCCGCTATGGCCAGCGCATCGTCGGGCTTCGCGAAATGATCGAGTCCTATTGCCTCATATCCCTTGGCGACAATTGCCCGCGCCGCGAGTTGAGATTGGGCGAAACGCTCAGTGGGACTCGGCAGCCATGCCTCGTCGATCATCGTCTGATGCTTCTTGAACCAGGGCACATGTGCGTAGCCGAACAGGGCCATCCGGTCTGGCTCCAAGGTCAGTGCCTGCGCCACCGTGGAACAGATCGTCTCGCGTGTCTGATTCGGGAGCCCGTAGAGCAGGTCCAGATTGACCGATTCGACGCCCCGCGAACGAACCCCGTCGACGACTGCCTTGGTCTGCAAAAAACTCTGCTCACGATTAATTGCTTTTTGCACTTGCGGATCGAAATCCTGCACGCCGAGGCTCGCCCGGGTTACGCCGATTTGAGCAAGTGCATCAAGGCGCGCCTTGTCCATGTCGTTGGTTTCGATTTCGATGCTGACCGTAGCATCCGGGAGAAAGTCGAAGCTGTCCCGCAAGGCCGCTCCAAGAGCAACCATATCATCGGGCCTCAGAATAGTTGGCGAACCGCCACCGAAGTGGATTGCACGGACATGTGCCTTGCCGCTCAGCAGACCGGCAATCGTGACGATTTCGGCATTCAGCGAGCGCAGATAAGCGGCCACCGGCTCATATTGGTGCGTCTGCTTGGTGTGGCAGGCGCAGAACCAGCAGAGCTTGTCGCAGTAAGGAATGTGCAGGTACAGCGAGATTTCGTCGCCGCTTTCCAGCGTCTCCAACCAGCCACGGTAAATGGCAGCATCGATCCCCGAATGGAAATGCGGCGCCGTCGGATAGCTGGTGTAGCGTGGGACGTTCTCGCTGAGTTTGACAGCTATTTCCGATTGCATCTCGCGTTCACCGTGTTGCCCGCCGGAACACTGCACGCATCGCTGAAGCAGACCCTGATCTCGATCAGCCGCGCTCATGGACAAACCGCCGCAGGATTTCTCTACCCTGGATGGGTATCCTGCCGGCAGTTAGGATCGGGTAAGGCGAACGCATGACCTTTCGGCAAGACATTCATAGTTCCGGCATTCCTGTTCTTTGCTTCCCTTGCGAGGCACGGCGTCGCGGTGTCTGCGGTGCGCTCGATCCAGACAATTTGGTTGGGCTCGCCAAGACTTGCTCGCGTCGCCGGATCGAGTCAGGAATGGAGTTGACCGGCGAGGCACAGAACGTCGACAGCTACTCCAACGTGCTTTCAGGCGTTGTAAAGCTATCAAAGAGCCTGTCGGATGGGCGCCAGCAGATCGTCGGTCTCCAGTTTGCACCGGATTTTCTGGGACGTCCTTTCAAGGTGGAAAGCTCGATCAATGCGGAAGCGGCAACAGCAGTCACGCTGTGTTCGTTTCCGCGAGCGGCCGTCGAACGGATGATGAAGGCGTCACGGGAATTCGAGCATCGCCTGCTCAAACAGACGCTGAATGAACTCGATGAGGCGCGCGAGTGGATGGTGACGCTGGGGCGCAAGACAGCTCCGGAAAAGGTGGCGACTTTTCTCCTCATGATGGCCCGGAATATCGATTCCAGTCTCGATGCGGCTTCCGGGTCGGCGTCCTTCGATCTGCCGCTGACGCGTGTCGAAATGTCTGATTTCCTTGGAATCACCAACGAGACCGTGAGCCGCCAACTGACGCGATTGCGGGCTGACGGGGTGATTCGGATTGAGAACGCACGCCATGTGACGGTGGACAGCATAAGCCGTCTGGAGAAGCGCTGTGGCGGCGGACGCGAGCGGCCCTAAGCGGCGAGGCCATGTCGCATGACTCCGGGGCGGGCCGTGTTTGCCTTTTAATGCGATGTTGCCGCGCCTTCGACGAAGCGGCGTCACGGTCGAGACAAACAGCTTTCGGGCTTTGATAGGAACGTGACCAATCGCCAGGTGTGTTTCGGCACATACCGGCGAAGCATGGTCCTTAATCTGCCACGGCTCGGCGGAACGATCGCGTTCGTTTCCAATGGGATCCGAACAACGTTTGGCAGGGCATCGGCAATAGCATCCAACGCGCGCAGGGCCTCAGCTTTCGCCTCAGCGATCGCGTCTGCGCCCGCCCAACCCAGGGAACGCCTTCCATGAGGGGGGTGAGCCCGCGCTGCGTTCCTCGTTCATTCGCCACCTGCTGATTGCGCCGCCGACACAAAATCTTGCGGCCTGACATAGATCAGGGCGAGGGGGCGGCGGCTGCGCGATTAGTGCGCTGCGGATTTGGCATCCACCAGATTCGAGATCGGGATCTGCAATGAAATTCGGCACAGAGATCGTCCTTCTAAGCGTGTTCGCTTTTGCGGCCCTGGTGGCCGCCGGCTTCGGCGTGGATGAACCTTTCCGCCGACACATGTGGGTGTTGTTCTTCGCAGTGGCTGGTTTCACTGCGATCCTGTTGCGCAACACGGAGTTCAAGCCAGCAGCTCCGATTGACCCATCCGCTTACATGGATGGTCCGATCCGCTACGGCGCGATCGCCACCGTGTTCTGGGGTGTCGTCGGCATGCTGGTCGGCGTGGTGATCGCGCTGCAGCTCGCCTACCCCGATCTCAACATCCAGCCCTGGTTCAATTTCGGTCGTTTGCGGCCGTTGCACACATCCGGTGTCGTCTTCGCCTTCGGCGGCAACGCGCTGCTTTGCACGTCTCTGTATGTCGTGCAGCGCACCTGCCGCGCCCGCCTCTTCGGCCGTGATCTGGCCTGGTTCGTCTTCTGGGGCTACCAGCTGTTCATCGTCATGGCCGCGACCGGCTACCTGCTCGGCATCACCGAGGGCCGCGAGTACGCCGAACCCGAATGGTATGTGGATGTCTGGCTGACCATCGTCTGGGTCGCCTACCTCATTCTGTTCCTTGGCACGATCCTGAAGCGCAAGGAACCGCATATCTACGTGGCCAACTGGTTCTACCTGTCGTTCATCGTCACCATCGCGATGCTGCATGTGGTCAACAACCTGTCCATACCAGTCTCGTTCCTGGGCTCCAAGAGCTACTCCGCCTTTTCAGGGGTCCAGGACGCCTTGACGCAATGGTGGTACGGCCACAACGCGGTCGGCTTCTTTCTCACCGCCGGCTTCCTCGGCATGATGTATTATTTCGTGCCCAAGCAGGCGAACCGGCCAGTCTATTCGTACCGGCTGTCGATCGTCCATTTCTGGGCGATCATCTTTCTCTACATCTGGGCCGGGCCGCATCACCTGCACTACACCGCCTTGCCCGATTGGGCGCAGACGCTCGGCATGGTGTTCTCGATCATGCTGTGGATGCCGTCCTGGGGCGGCATGATCAACGGCCTGATGACGCTCTCCGGCGCCTGGGACAAGCTGCGCACCGATCCGATCATACGCATGATGGTGATGGCCGTCGCCTTCTATGGCATGTCGACCTTCGAAGGCCCCATCATGGCGATCCGGGCGGTCAATTCGCTGTCGCATTATACCGACTGGACCATCGGCCACGTCCATTCGGGCGCGCTCGGCTGGGTTGGCATGATCTCGTTCGGCGCAATCTACTACATGGTGCCGAAGCTCTGGAACCGGCAACGGCTCTACTCGTTGCGGCTGGTCACCTGGCATTTCTGGCTGGCGACACTTGGTATCGTTGTCTACGCCGCGGTGATGTGGGTATCCGGCGTCATGCAGGGCCTGATGTGGCGCGAATACGACGAGCAGGGCTTCCTGGTCTACTCCTTCGCCGAGACCGTCGCCGCCATGCACCCCTACTATGTCATGCGCGCCATCGGTGGGGCCATGTACCTCTCCGGCGCGCTGATCATGGCCTGGAACATCACCAGGACCATCCTCGGCCACCAGCGCGAGGAGGAGCCGATGCCGAGCCCCGTCGCCATCCGACCTGCGCGATCAGGAGCCAGGTAATGGGCTTGATGGACAAACACGCAATCATCGAGAAGAACGCCACGCTTCTTCTCGTTGGCTCGCTGCTCGTGGTGACGGTCGGCGGCATCGTCGAGATCGCGCCTCTCTTCTATCTCGACAATACGATCGAGAAGGTGGAAGGCATGCGCCCCTATTCGCCGCTCGAACTTGTCGGGCGCAACATCTATATGCGCGAGGGCTGCTACCTCTGTCATAGCCAGATGATCAGGCCGTTCCGCGACGAAGTTGAGCGCTATGGCCACTACAGCCTAGCTGCCGAGTCCATGTACGATCACCCCTTCCAGTGGGGATCGAAGCGCACCGGGCCGGATCTCGCCAGAGTTGGCGACCGCTACTCGAATGCATGGCATGTCGCGCATCTTACCGACCCGCGCTCGGTGGTGCCGGAATCGATCATGCCGAGCTATGGGTTCCTGAAAGACACGCCGATCGACGTGAAGGATTTCTCAACGCATCTGGTCGCCAACAGGCTTGTAGCCGTCCCTTACACCGATGACATGATCGTCCACGCCAATGCGGATCTGGCGGCGCAGGCCGATCCCAATGCCGACACATCAGGCCTTGAGGCGCGTTACCCAAAAGCCAAGATCGGCGACTTCGACGGCAACCCGCAACAGGTCACCGAAATGGATGCCCTGCTCGCCTACCTGCAGATGCTTGGCACACTGGTCGACTTCAAAAATTACGACGAAGCCGCCGGCTACCGCTGAGGAGAACGCTGATGACCTACAATTTGATGCGGGCGTTTGCCGACAGCTGGGGCCTGGTTGCGATGGCGCTGTTCTTCGTGGGGTGCATCGCCTTTGCCCTACGCCCCGGCAGCCGAAGGCTGGCCGACGAAGCGGCCCGCATTCCGCTCGAGGACGAGTGATCATGAGCGACGAGCATATCGATGAAATCTCTGGCGTCTCGACCACCGGCCACGAATGGGATGGCATCCGGGAGCTGAACAACCCGCTTCCCAGATGGTGGGTTATCACCTTTTACGTCACCATTGTCTGGGCGATAGGCTACACCATCGCCTATCCAGCATGGCCTCTGTTGCACTCGGCGACGAAGGGTGTGCTCGGCTATTCCAGCCGCAACGAGGTCAGGAACGAGCTGACTGCGGCTGAGGCCGCCAAGGGCAAATATATCTCGGCGGTGGAGTCCAAGAGCGTCTCGGAGATCTCCGCGGACGACGGCCTGCGCGAATTCGCAATCGCCGCCGGTGGCGCCGCTTTCAAGGTCAATTGCGTACAATGTCACGGCTCCGGCGCCCAAGGTTCCAAGGGCTTTCCCAATCTCAACGACGACGACTGGCTATGGGGCGGCAAGGCCGAGCAGATCCAGCAGACGATTACGCACGGCATCCGCTTCGCATCCGATCCGGACACGCGCCTGTCGGAAATGCCGGCCTTCGGCGACATCATTACCGCCGACCAGATCGCACAAGTCAGCGCCTACGTGGCCAGCCTTTCCGGCAAGGTCCGCGATGCAAGTCTGATCCAACCCGGCGCCAAGGTCTTTGCCGAGAACTGCGTCGCCTGTCACGGCGACAATGCAAAAGGCAACAGGGAATTCGGCGCCCCCGACCTGACCGATGCGATCTGGCTCTATGGATCCGGTGAGACAGCCATCGCCGCACAGGTCCGTGCGCCAAAACAGGGCGTCATGCCGGCCTGGGTTGGCCGTCTCGGCGAGATCAAGGTCAAGGAACTTGCAGTTTATGTCCATTCGCTTGGCGGCGGAGAATAGGAATGGAAGTCCTATTCTTCGGTCCCCCCTGCCAAGCGGACGAGGCCCGGCGTGAGCCGGGCCTCGACACCATCCCTAATGCGATCTGCACAACCCGGCAAGGCTATCCTACCGCGAGGCTTTACGACAGGTGCCCCTGACATTGGCTGGGAAAGTGGAGTTGCACATGCGTGATAAGACGCAGTTGACACGGCTCGAAACAGAAACTGTCAATTCCGCCAAAACCCGCAAGCCGCTTTATGCCGCGCGTCAAAAGATCTTTCCGAAGCGCGCCTCGGGCAACTTTCGTCGCTTCAAATGGCTGGTGATGACGATCACACTTGGCATCTACTACCTGGCTGCGTGGCTGCCTTGGGCTCGCGGTCCATTTGCCCCGGACCAGGCAGTCCTGCTCGATCTCGCGAACCGGCGCTTCTACTTCTTCTTCATCGAGATATGGCCCCAGGAATTCTTCTATGTGGCCGGCCTCCTGGTCATGGCGGGCGTCGGTCTTTTCCTGATCACCTCGACTGTCGGCCGTGCCTGGTGCGGCTATGCATGCCCTCAGACGGTGTGGGTCGATCTGTTCCTCGTCGTCGAACGTGCGATCGAGGGGGACCGCAACGCCCGCATGAAACTTGACGCAGGTCCCTGGACCGCGCGCAAGCTCATGCTGCGTGTGTCCAAGCACACCATCTGGCTGGTCATAGGGGCGGCGACTGGCGGCGCCTGGATCTTCTACTTTGCCGATGCACCGACGCTGCTCGGCGAGCTCTTCATCGGCACTGCGGCGCCCGTCGCCTACATCACTGTCGCCGTCCTGACGGCTACCACCTACACGTTCGGCGGTCTGATGCGCGAACAGGTCTGCACCTATATGTGCCCGTGGCCCCGCATCCAGGCGGCCATGCTCGATGAAAATTCCCTCACTGTCACCTACAATGACTGGCGCGGCGAACCGCGTTCGCGCCACGCCAAGAAGGTGCTGGCCGCAGGCCAGCCCGTGGGCGACTGCGTCGACTGCAATGCCTGTGTCGCGGTCTGCCCGATGGGGATAGACATTCGCGACGGCCAGCAGCTCGAATGCATCACTTGCGCGCTCTGCATCGACGCCTGTGACGGCGTCATGGACAAGCTCGGCAAGGAGCGTGGGCTGATCGCCTATGCGACGCTCTCCGACTACAACGCCAACATGATGCTGGCGACTGCAGGCGGGTCCAGCTCAGTCAATCCATCGCTGATCAGGACCGCTGATGGCCTGTTCTCCGACAAGGTGGCGCATTTTCACATCCGCAAGATCTTTCGGCCGCGCACCTACGTCTACATGGGCTTGTGGTCGCTGATCGGCCTCGGCCTGCTCTATTCGCTGCTGACGCGCGATCGGCTCGAACTGAACGTATTGCATGATCGCAATCCCCAGTTCGTCACGCTGACCGACGGATCCATCCGCAATGGCTATACCGTCAAGCTGCTCAACATGATCCCCGAGCCGAGGACGATCGTCGTAACCATGCAGGGCCTTGAAGGCGCTGACATGGTCGTCGTCGGCGACGACATCCCCGCAGGCCGTTCCTTCGCCATTCCGGTCGAACCCGACCGCCTGAAAATGCTGAGGGTCTTCGTTCGCCAGCCGGCGGACCAGATCCGCGCTCCGGCACAGACCTTCAAGTTCCGCGTCGAGGACAGAGCCAGCTTTGAGTCGAACGAGTACACCGCCACCTTCAACGCGCCGGAGCCCCTCAGATGACTGCCAATGTACAAAAGCCTCGTGAATTCACCGGCAGGCACATGCTGGTCATCATCCTGGCCTTTTTCGGCGTGGTCATCGCAGTCAATCTGACCATGGCAACGCTCGCCAGCACAAGCTGGACTGGCCTCGTCGTCGAAAACACCTATGTGGCGAGCCAGCAATTCAACAAGAAGGCCGAGGAAGGACGGGCGCAGGCAGCACTTGGCTGGACCGGCAAGCTGACCATCGCATGGGGCGAAGTTCGCTATGGCCTCGCCGACGTCGCCGGCAAGCCGGTTCCCTTGCACGGCGTCAAGGTGCTGTTTCGCCATCCCGCGTACGAGAAGGAGGACAAGTCGGTCACCCTCGCACCCGCCTCGGGCCAGGAATTCGCAGCCCAGCACATGCCGAAGGACGGCGTCTGGATTGTCGAAGTCGACGCCGACGCCGGTCTGGACAAACCGTATCGCGACGTCCGCCGGATCATGATTTCCAATGGAGCGCTGCAATGAGTTGTTGTGCACCGGGCGCCGAAATGGCGCTTGATCTGGTCAACACCGGATCGGTCCTGCCGTCCAGCCAGGAGATCAGGCTGGCGAGCCGATCGCTTGGCGATGATCTTCACCAGACCGATCTTTCAGTACCGACGGTTCATTGCGCAGGCTGCATCCAGACGATCGAGACGGCGCTGGGAAAGCTCGATCGCGTCGAGAGCGCCCGCGTCAACCTGTCGACGAAACGGGTCTCTGTCCGGTGGCGTGGTGACGAGGTCCCACCGTTCGTCGTCGCGCTTGGGCGGCTAGGCTACCAGGCGCATCTCTTCCCTTCCGAGGTCGGCGACAAGGACAGGACGTTATCGGATTTGATCCGCGCGGTCGCGGTTGCCGGCTTTGCGGCGGGCAACATCATGCTGCTTTCGGTCTCGGTCTGGTCCGGCGCCGAAGGTGCTACCCGCGACCTGTTTCACTGGGTCTCGGCGCTGATCGCCATTCCTGCCCTCGCCTTCGCCGGCGGCATCTTCTTCCGTTCGGCCTGGAATGCTTTGCGCCATGGCCGCATGAATATGGACGTGCCGATCGCGGTCGGTGTTTCGCTCGCCTACGCCATGAGCCTCTACGAGACGATCAACCATGGCGATCACGCCTATTTTGACGCGTCGGTATCGCTGCTGTTCTTCCTGTTGATCGGCCGCACGTTGGATCACGTGATGCGCGAACGTGCCCGGACCGCTGTGAAAGGCCTGTCCCAGTTGGCCGCACATGGCGCCATGGTGCTGCGCAGCGACGGCGCGCGCGACTATTTGCCGGTCGGCGAGATCGAACCAGGCATGCGGTTGTTGATCGCAGCCGGTGAGAGGATCCCCGTCGACGGCAAGATCATCCAGGGAACGTCGGATCTCGACTGCTCGCTGGCCTCAGGCGAAAGCACGCCGAAAAACGTGGCGCCGGGCGAAGCAGTTCAGGCCGGCGTGCTCAATCTTACCGGCCCGCTGACGATTGAGGCGACAGCCGCCGCGAAGGATTCGTTTCTGGCGGAAATGGTTCGTCTTATGGAAGCCGCAGAGGGCGGCCGCGCGCATTATCGCCGGATCGCCGATCGCGTTTCAGCGCTCTATGCCCCGGTGGTTCATCTCACAGCCTTCGCGACGTTCCTTGGCTGGATGGCGGTGACCGGCGACTGGCACCGGGCGATAACCATCGCCATTGCCGTTCTGATCATCACCTGCCCGTGCGCGCTCGGCCTCGCCGTACCGATCGTTCAGGTGGTCGCCGCGCGGCGCCTGTTTGAGAACGGCATCATGGTAAAGGACGGTTCTGCCATGGAGCGCCTGGCGACGATTGATACAGCGGTGTTCGACAAGACCGGAACGCTCACGCTCGGCCAGCCCCGGCTGGTCAATGCATCGTCGATCGATCCGGCCATGCTGGCAGTCGCGGGAGACATGGCTACGCATTCCCGCCATCCTTTTTCAAAGGCCATAGCCGGTTTTGCCCATCCCGGCGGGCAGTACAAATTTGATGCCGTCACCGAGCATCCAGGGTTTGGAATCGAAGCCACTGGAGCCGGAAGCACCTGGCGGCTAGGCCGACGCGGATGGGCTGGATGGAGAGCCCGGACCGGTGGTGAAGGCAAACATGGCGGAACCGTGCTGACAAAAGACGGGTTCATTGTCGCGACCTTCGATTTTGAGGACGCGCTGCGCGCAGACGCCAAGGCGGCGATCGGGCAATTGAGCCATGCCGGGGTGTCAGTGGAAATGCTGTCGGGCGATACTGCGGGTGCCTGCGGTGAAGTCGCAGAAATGCTGGGTGTCAAGGACTTCGTTCCGTGCCTGCTGCCATCCGGCAAGGTCGAGCGCATCGAGACCCTGGCGAAAGACGGACACAAGGTTCTGATGGTTGGCGACGGCCTCAACGACACGCCGGCGCTCAGCGCGGCGCATGTCTCGATCGCTCCAGCTACCGCCGCCGACATTGGCCGCAATGCCGCCGACTTCGTATTCCTGCGCGAAAGCCTTCTGGCAGTGCCTCTCGCGCTGGACGTCTCGCGCAAGGCGGGACACCTGATCCGCCAGAACATCGCGATTGCGATCGTCTACAATGCGGTGGCAGTACCAATCGCCATCCTCGGGCACGCCACGCCTTTGTTAGCGGCGATTGCCATGTCTGCCTCATCGGTGCTTGTTATTGGAAACGCATTGCGCTTGCACGGCTTCGGGGCGAATGCGACGCTGCAAGTTATTCAAAAAGTCGGACGCTCCGCAGTCAGCTATTCGGCATAATCCTCGTGACGACGTTGCTCTATCTCATACCAGTGGCCCTTTTTCTGGGTGCACTGGGTGTGTCCGGCTTCGTCTGGGCATTGCGAAGCGGTCAATACGAAGATCTCGACGGAGCCGCCGAGCGGATACTAATTGATCGGGACGACAAACCGGAACGCTGATTTCAATCCGCTGTGCATAAGATGCGCGGATCGCGCTCGTCAGTCGAGCCGGCTCGGTCGGGAACAAGCTGTCCATGCTCCATGCTCCATGACCATCTTGACCTAAGCTGCACACTACATTTGTGAAAAGCCTCTGTCGTGCGAAGGACTGCCTCCCATTGCACCCAGTATGAGGCGGCTGATGCCACGAGAGTACCTCGCGTGGCCGGACGAGAGCTTGGCCATGTGCGCACGGGTTCCAAAGTGGAACGTCACGGTCGATCACCTGACCGTGAACCGCCAGTGCCGATTGGTCATGTCTGGCTGATCCAGATCAGGGTCATACTCATCGGTGTGTTCTATTGACCAGTCTTCGACGGAGAAATGCATGACTTACGGAAAGATTGGTCGTCATTATCAGCACCTTCACGGTTCTGGGTTTTCTGTCGTGTGGTCGGCCATGCCTTGTGCTTACGGCGCAGCCATTAGCTGACCGGCGTCGTGTGTATCTCGCTTGCTGGCTGACCATCCGCGTGGCTGCGCGGACACGGGGGCCGATCAACAGCTTTCGCCTTTGATGGGTTGTGTGCGTCGTTGCCGATCCATCCCGATTCCCGGCCCGCGCCTTGAGGCTATGCGACGGTACCGGAACCCAGCGCACGTCACGCGGTTCCGCGCGCGTGGTGTCCGCTCGTCACGACGATGAACGAACAAGCGGCTGGAGTACCATGAACACCGTACACATCATCGACTGCCACAATGCAAATGACTACTTCGCCGACAGGCAAGAGGGACCGATCGTGCAGCACTTGTTAAAGGCTGTCAACATCCGCGCGGAGCTCCACATGGCGTTGAACCGAACGAAATTTGGTGAGGCTGTAGTACGAGCGATGGAGGCGGAGTGCGACGTGCTTCACATCGCCGGGCACGGCAATGGTGACGGGATCGCTTCGTCCAGTGGGCGAAGTGGCCTTCTTTGGGCTGACTTCGTAGAAATGTTCCAGGGCTCGCATCCAGCGCCGAAGATCCTCGTGATGTCAACGTGCTGCGGAGCATCATCGGGGTTGGGACGTGCGTTTTCGAGATCGATCAACCGTCCGAAGTTGATCATTGGTTCGAGTGACGCGCGCTATTTCGACGACTATGTCGCCGCGTGGGCTTTGCTCTATCGGCGACTAAATTGCAAGGACATCGACATCGAAGCCATGCAGCAGGTTCTTGATGAGATATGCGCGGTCGTGGATAAAAGTTTCCGCTACCTTGGCTGGGATGACGAGAGAGAGCGCTACGTTCGATACCCTCGCAAGAGAGCCCGCTTCGACGTCGTGGAGCGTGAGTAGTATGCGCAAGGGTTCCAGGTGGAATGTGGCGATCGATGCGGCGCGGCCGTGGCTGACCAGCGTCGCGAGTGTCTCGCTTGCTGGCGGCGATCTGCGCGGCTGCGCGGCCAAAGGGCGGGATCGGTTAGCCGCATCCACCTCTGAGCGCTTTGAGTGCTTCGTTGCCGATCGATGCGAATCTCCCGGCCCAGCGCCTTTAGGCAATGCGGCGGCCACGGAGCTCATGTCACTCGGCTCAGTTCCACCGTTACACGAGGATAGGCGACCGGATGGCGGCACGCTGATGGGCTCTGACGATAATTTTGACATCGTTGTCGTTGGAGCCGGCCCGGTCGGCCTTTCGTTCGCTGCGTCGCTTGCCCAAAGCGAACTCAAGGTGGCAGTTGTTGAACAGAACACATTCGATAGTCTGGCGAATCCGGCTTTCGATGGTCGCGAAATCGCGCTGACCAACGCTTCGATCAGAACCCTTCGCGAGCTCGGCGCCTGGGATGTCATCCCGGCTTCGGACAAATCAGCACTTCAAGGCGCGCGCGTGCTCAACGGCTCGAGCGCATTCGCTCTTCGTTTCGATCCTCCCAGCAACTCTGGAGAACCGCTGGGGGTTTTGGTTCCAAATTGCCGGATCCGCGAGGCGCTGTTCAAAATCGTCCGCTTGCAGGATCGCGCCCGGCTGTTGTGCGGCCACTCGGTCGTCGATGCAACAAACAGCCAAGAAGGAGCAGTCGTAACGCTCTCTAATGGCGCGCGTTTAACTGCTCGGCTGGTTGTTGCCGCGGATTCGCGTTTGTCCGCCACGCGTGATCTGCTAGGCATCGGCGCCGATATCAACCGGCTTGGCCACTCGATGCTGATTTGCCGAGTGAGGCACGAGCGCGCCCACCACCAGATCGCCATCGAATGGTTCGATCACCATCAGACGATAGCGATGTTGCCCCTCGCGGAGGGCATGTCGTCGCTGCTGCTCACATTGCGCTCAAACGAGGCCTATAGACTGCTTGCCTTCGATGATGATTTGTTCCTGTCGGAGTTGACGAAACGGTGTCGAGGGCGCCTTGGAAAAATGACCTTGGCAAGCAAGCGCCACACCTATCCGCTGGTCACGACCTGGGCGCACAAATTCCGGGCGCCGAGCGCCGCACTCATCGGCGACGCTGCCATCGGCATGCACCCGGTGACCGCTCACGGATTCAACATCGGTCTCAGCAGCCAGAAGCAACTCGCCCGTGGAATCATGACTGCGTGCCGCGACGGCCGCAATGTTGGCGACCCCGACATGCTGCATATATACGAAAGGCGGCTGCGCCTGTCGGCGGCGCCGCTCTACCATGCAACGAACATATTGATTGGACTCTACTCCAGAGACCACCTGGCGGCACGGCTTGCAAGGCATCTGGGGCTTCGCTTTGCCCAACATGTTCCCCTTGTCCGGCATGGGATATCGGCGGAGCTCCAGCGGTGATACTGCACCAGCAGTCGCATTTTTGCGCGTGCTGGGCGAGCGATGGGAGAGAGTGCATGATGCACCGGAGTAATCCTGCTCCCCGACGCTGATCTCCGATTGAAGAATTAACCCGTCCTTCAGGGGGGCTGCATAGGCTGCGGACAAGCAGGAGTAAGCAAGCTGACCCGTCCAGCCTTGGAAAAGAAGATCCGCTGGAGGCGAGAATCCTTCAGGACCAGCTCGCTGATCTGAGGGCAGGCCTTTTCGTCTCAATGCCGATAAGCATTGTGCTGTCCGGGCTGATTTTGACCGTGCAGGCCCTTTCCGGGAACGGTCTTGCTGGCGCGGCCTGGTTTTCGGTCGTTAATGCGATAAATGCCGCCCGCCTTGCACTCGCCCGTCATCAGCTGAAGGAACCCGGAGTCCAGGATGATCTGACACGGGTTTGGCTGCGGCTTCGCTGGTTTGGCAGGCTTGCTCTTCTGGCGGGATTCACCTGGTCATTCCTTGCCATCCTAACGGCTGGATACACGACGTCTCAAGCATCGCTGCATCTAATAATTCTGGCGGGCATTTCAGCTGGCGCGGTCACGTACGGCAGCTCATATGCTGCGGCAGCGATATGCTTCATCACACCGCCACTCCTCATTGCCGCCGCATGTTTGCTGACGAAGGGAGCCCCGGAAAACTACATTCGGGCTTTTGCCGTCCTGCTTTTCGAGGGCGGCCTGGTTCGATCCTCGTTCGTTGGACAAGCGCGCTTCCGTGACGCGAGCCGCCTGAGACATCAAGCCGAGCGGCTTGCCGCGGAAATGGAGCGCAATTCCAGGGAGGACCATCTTACCGCGCTCCTCAACAGGCGGGGCCTCGAACATGCAATCGATCAGTTTGAGAACACCGATGGACCCTTTGTGGCCATGCTGATTGATCTGGACGGGTTCAAATCTGTCAACGGTACCTACGGTCACAGAACGGGTGACGAGCTGCTTGCCAGGATCGCCCGCCGAATAGAGGAAGAAGCACCGGAGGGCTCAACGCTCGCCCGCATCGGTGGGGATGAATTCGTGCTGGTTTTTTCTTCGCGAAAGAATTCTCCTTCTCCCACCAATCTCGCGTCCAATCTCATAGCCAAGCTTGCTCGCCCCTATCCTGGGATCGCATCCGTCCGCATTGGAGCGTCTATAGGAATCTACTTGGCTGAAAACCCCGGACTGACGGAAATGTTGTTGCGGGCCGACATCGCCCTTTACACAGCTAAGCGCCGCGGCAGGAATGAATTTTGTCTGTTCGGTGCCGAGCTAGCCCGGGAACTGCAACGCCGCCAGTCAATCGAACGCGATCTTCATTCGGCGATAACGATGAGAAGCTTGGTCGCTTGGTTTCAGCCAATCGTAAGACTCGAAACTGAAGCCGTCGTCGGTTTTGAAGCCTTGCTAAGATGGTCTCACCCGCTTCACGGTCCCATTTCTCCGCCCGAGATCATGACAGCGGCACGCGAAACTGGAATGCTTCAGCTGCTAACTCAAACGGTATTCGCCGACTGTTGCGCTCTTATCGAGGGCTTGGTCAAAGCTGACCGTCGTGATGTTCGTGTGGCGATGAATGTTTCACCGCGCGAGTTGGAAGCTGGCGATATTGACGAGATGATTCTTAATGGTCTGGCGGCAAAAGACCTCCCTGCAACGATGTTCGACATCGAGATTACCGAAGAAGCCCCAGTGGATCCGGACAGAGTGGATGAAAAGCTCGGCCAGCTTTCACATGCTGGCATTTCTATCGCGCTCGAGGACTTCGGCACCGGTTTTTCGACGTTGGCATCGCTCAAGGACAGTCGGATCAGGAAAGTGAAAATAGATCAGGGCTTCATTCGCGGCTTAGCCAAGTCCCGGGAGAATCGGCTGCTTGTCAAAGCGGTGATTGATCTTGGTAGGACGCTCGGGATCGAGGTCATGGCCGAGGGCGTTGAAACAGAGGCAGATCGGCAAACTCTGTACAAGCTTGGCTGCAGAACCGCGCAGGGCTTCCTGTTCTCTAAGGCAGTGCCTCTCCATTTGGCACTTGATTCGGTAGTAAAAGAGCACGCGAAGGAGTTGTGACCGGCCTCTCCGTCCGTGCTGCTCGCGGAACTTTCATGTGGGGTGGACCTGACGCGCGAAAGCCGTTTCGGACGGTAGAGTTATTACGGGGGCGAAACTGAGCACGTGGTTTGGATAGCAGCAATCCGGTCCACCGGCGCACATGCAGCGGCTTCATGCAAGCGTTCAAGTTGCGAGATGAGCTTGAGTGAACGACGTCGGAGAATTGCGTCCCTTGGACGCTGGTTTCGCGGTTCCCGTAGGATTCGATTACGGGAAGCGTTCTTGGCTGCTTCTCGGCTCAGCGCTCATCCGGATGAACAACGTACCCGCGGTCAAGGTTTTCGCGACCTCAACCCAGTCACCATCCCGCAACAGCAGCGGTCGGGTCCTGATCAAGCGCTCAGCCTCAGCACAGGTGCTGGAGCAACGGTAGAGCGCGGAAAACGTGTATCGGAATGCGCTGGCTCACCATAGGAAGCTGCCACGGCATGTCGAATGTCCCCAGGGGGCGGGACCGTTCCCTTGCATTTGTCTCGATGACGGGCTCTCAAAGCTAAAGCCAAGAGAGCTTTATAAAAATCGCACCCGATCGGCTGCGCAACGACGACCAGCTGAGGCCCGATCGGGTGCTAAGGTCGTGCCAAAAAAGGCGCGTCACTGTCGCATTTCTAGCCGGCTTGCGATCGGACGTCATCTCTTGGCGATCGTTGCCCCTTCTCTCAAATGCGCTTAGCGGCGCCGACGGCGAATAGCGCAAGCTTTTCCACCCGTTTCTACTCCACTACCGAGACTCGTCACCAACCTCCTTTTATTCGCTTCCATATGGCCCATCCTGTCTCCAATCGAGGAGGAGCGCGAACATGGGCCAAGCCGTAGAACGTCTCAGTCTCGGGAATTCTTCTGCTCGCCAAACTGCCGTTGTCACCGGCACCATATTTGGCAGGGTGACAGTGAACGACAAGATATCAGGCGTTCTTGTCTGGGCTGAACTATGCTTGCAAGCCATAACCCAAAAATCGCCGATCCCTTTGAATTCGAGCCGGATGAATGGGTGTTTCAAAATTTTTGGCGGTTTTAGGCAGAACCCTCCGATGGCCCGCGTACCGGTCAAGCTTCGTGAGCACTTTAGGTTCGTCGATCAGGCATAGGTTTCTATCCCATGCCACATGCTGGCCGTTTGCCTAGTTCGGAAGCCCTCGAGAGGCGTTGCTCGTCTTGGTATGGCGTCGCCCCTTTTTCCGATCCATCGGCCACGGAGCTAGAATGCTGTCTAGCTGTTGCCGCCTACTTGGTCATCCGGCATGGAGATGCCTATATACCGACCTTCGAAAGGCTGGAATACGAGGTCGAACAAATGCGGCGGAAGCTCGGAAATCGCGAGCGAGCGCAGCGCGTGCTGGCCACGCTCAACCTAAATGGCTCGGACAGCTGGAGCCGTGAGGTTGGTTCTCAAGGCCTGGATGGCGCCGCAATCACATTCGCCCGGGCGGGGTAAAAGCGATTTTTTGAAGCCACTCGCGCTTTTGCGCTAACGAAGGTCCCGCGCCGTATTTGGGCCGGATCCATTTGTGGCCCATCAGAGAAGCAATTACCTTCTCCGGCGCCTCAACTGCCGTCAGCCGGTCCTCGAAAGTGTGTCGCAGGCTATAAAGACTATGCTCGGAAGTCGGCAGAAGTTCCTTGCTGGCGAGCACCTTGTTGACGAGCGCTGAAAGTGACGCGGCCTTGTCGCGATAACGAGGAAAGCCGTCCGGATGGAGCTTGATGGCTGCAAGTGCGCCGCCAACCAAGGGAATGTCACGGGCTGAATGACCGGTCTTCAAGCGACGGCCATTGGGGCGCACCCGCACATGCGGGATTTCTTGATCGAGGTGGATTGTTTCGGTGGTGAGGTTTGCCGCTTCAGAAAGCCTGAGTCCGGTATCGGCAATCACATAGATTAGATGGCGGGCTTCGTCATTGAGTCCGTCGAGCGCGCCTTCAGCGAGTATCTTCTCCTGAATGAACTCCGCTGTGAACGCAGCGCGTTGCCCGGGGACGGCGCCGGAAAGACGCAGGTTTCGAAAAACCGGCTCCAGCTTGAGCTGGTGAGTCAGATCGACGACGCGCAGCATTTTCGAAACATGGCCGATGTCCTTGTTGGCCGTACCGATATCAAGTCCATCCTCAACGATCCGCTTTTGCCACCACTCGCGGAACGCGATTGCGTCGTCCCGAGTGAGGCTTGCGATCTCCTTGTCGCCAATGACTCCAACCAGATTGGCAACTGCGCGCTTTTTGGGGTTACGCCATTTCTTGATTTGGTTAGGCGACATGGTCAGCAAGTTCTGTTGCTCGATCGTCTCGAATTCCTTGATAAGACCGCTCAGGCGGACCGCTGGCCGCTTCTCCCCACCCATGACGGCCGAGACGTCCTGCGCGTCCTCGATCGATTTTTTGTCGAGGAGCAGCTTGATACGGGCCATGAGTTCGTCGAGCGGCCCCGCTGCTAGTTCCTCGTTAGAGCGATAGGCCAATCCAAATGACCGCGCGCGCTTCCTCGCGGCTTCGAAACGCAGCCCCGCCTCGGCGGATTGGCCTTCCCGCAGTCTACGCCAATACGCCTCCAGCCCCGCGCCGAGGCTTTGCACTGCATCTCGCGCCCGTACACCGCGGGGATCGTCAGCCACGGCGACGCCCGTGGAAATGCGTACTAGGCAGCGGCGATCAAACGCCGCGAATTCCTTCGGCACCCTGCGGACGAGATACCAGATGCCTTCACGTTTATGCGGCTTTGGCGCTGCGGAACGTCGCATTATCTTTCTCTAATGTTACACAGTTTGTTACACAGTCTAAGATAAGTTTCGCTTCGCGCTGGTCAAGCGCAACAAGGAAGCTTTTGAAAGGAAACGATTATTATGGAAGCTAAATGGCGGAGAGGGAGGGATTCGAACCCCCGATGGGCTTGCACCCATGCCGCATTTCGAGTGCGGTGCATTCGACCACTCTGCCACCTCTCCGCGGTCATGGTCGGCCGTTGCCGGCGCGGCGCACTAGATAACGGCTGAACGGGCAGGTTACAAGGCCAATCCGTCAGTTATTTGGCTTGCTTGGCAAGCGGCGGATTCACGGGCTGCTGGGGTACAGCGAGACCCGAGGCAGATTGCCGACCAGTCACCCATCCTCAGCCCAGGCGGGGCAACGCCGTGGGCATGTCGGCACAGCCGGTCCGTGCCCGCCAATGACGGTCTCGGAAACGGCGCGGCTGGTTTGCCTTGACTCGCCCCCAACCTTCGGTTAGGGACAGCGCGCAATCGGCGTGGAGGGTTTTTCCGCGCCGCTTGTTTTTTGAACCCGCAGACTGACAAAAAGACGGCTGAACTGCCTCAGGCGGTTCATCAAGGCCGACCGAACAGCGAAAGGCAAAAAATGTTCGCAGTCATTAAAACGGGTGGCAAGCAGTATCGCGTTGCCGCCAACGATCTCCTGAAGATCGAAAAAGTCGAAGCCGCTGTCGGCGATATGGTCGAGATCGGCCACGTCCTTGCACATGGCGAAGGCGAGAATGTCACGTTCGGCGCGCCGTTCGTCGACGGCGCGGTGGTCACCGCCGAAGTCGTCGAACAGGGCAAGAACCGCACCGTCATCGCCTTCAAGAAGCGCCGCCGGCAGAATTCGCGCCGCAAGATCGGCCATCGCCAGCTTTTGACCACCGTGCGGATCTCCGAGATCCTGCTGGGTGGCGCCAAGCCGACGAAGACGGCATCGGTCAAGGCGCCGAAGAAGGTGAAGGCCGAGGCCGCCACCGAGATGCAGGCGGAAGCTGCGCCGAAGAAGGAGCCCAAGGCGAAGGCAGCCGAGACAAAGGCAGCCGAGACCGCGGCAGGGCCGCTGTTCAAGGCGCCGAAGGGTGAGCCGGACGATCTGACCGTGATCAAGGGCATCGGCCCGGTCGCAGCCAAGGATCTCAACGAGCAGGGCATCATCACCTTCGCGCAGCTCGCCAAGCTGACCGACAAGGATGTTGCCAAGATCGACGAGCACATGTCCTTCAGCGCCGACCAGATCAAGGACTGGCGCGAGCAGGCCAAGGAATTGGCTGCGAAGTAATTTTCTGGCGACCTGGTCGCCGGATCGGACTTGAAACGGAACGCGAACGCGTTCATAAGGCCTTTTAGGCGCCTTGCGGCGCAACGGAGTTAGTTAGATGGCACACAAGAAAGCTGGCGGCTCGTCGCGCAACGGTCGCGACTCGCATTCCAAGCGTCTGGGCGTGAAGAAGTTCGGCGGCGAAGCCGTCATCCCGGGCAACATCATCATTCGTCAACGCGGCACCACGTGGCATCCCGGCGTCAATGTCGGCATGGGCACGGACCATACGCTTTTTGCGCTCGAGACCGGCGCCGTGACGTTCAACAAAAAAGCCAACGGCCGAACCTACGTATCGGTCAACCCGATTGCCAAAGCCGCGGAGTAGCCGGTTCCGCACTAGAACACCGGCGCCCATCTCGGGACCGGTGTCTGGCAAAGCCAGGAAAAGGATCAGGGGAGATGGGTTTCCATCTCCCCTTTTTCTTGTGCCTGGAGGACTTTCAAATGGTTGCCGAAGCGGAAGACTCAGAAGACGAAAGTTACGCGATAGATTGTCCGGTGCTGGTCACCGAGCGGCTGGTGATGCGGGCGCCACACGAGGGCGATGTCGCGCAACTGGTCGAACTTGCCGACAACCGCCATGTCGCCGAAATGCTGGCCCGCATGCCGCACCCCTATGGCGAGCCCGAGGCGCGCTCTTTCCTGGCCATGACCAAGTCGCGCCGGGCCGGTATCGCTTATGCCCTGACGCTGGCCGGCACCGACACTTTCGTCGGCTGCGCCGGTCTCAACACCACCGATCGCGGGCTGGAGCTCGGTTACTGGATCGGCGAGCCGCACTGGAAGAAGGGCTATGCGACCGAGGCGGCACATGCGCTGGTCGATCTCGCCTTCCAGAGGACGTCGATCCAGGTTCTGCATGCCTCGACCCGGGTCATCAATCCGGCCTCGCGCCGCGTCATCCACAAATGCGGGTTCCAATATGCCGGCCAGGGCATGCTGAATTCGATTGTCGCCGGCCAGGTTCCGGTCGAGCGCTACCGGCTCGATCGCAAGACCTGGACGAGCCTGCGGAACTGGGTCCACTTTTGATGTGTGCCGTATTCAGGTGAGGCCGGCCTGCGAATGGCGGTTTCCTGCGCTTCCGGTGCTCGCGTACGAAAAGTACGCTCCGCTCCGGTTCTCGGAAGCCACTATTCTCGGCTCGGCCTGACCTGAATCTCGACTCACATCGGGTACGGCGCGAAACCAATGGGAGGCAAACCTGGATCAGCCCAGTTCGACCCAGACCGGCAGATGGTCCGAACCGTCCGCTTTCCGGTCAACCCACAGGCGCTGCAGGGATTTGGCGAGCGACGCGCTGGTGAAGATGTAGTCGATGCGCTTGTGGCGGCTGGGATCGGTGGGTTGCTTGGGATCGACCCAGCTGATGAGATCGTCGCCGGTGGCGTTCAGGCGCAAGGCGGCATCAACGGCGAAGTCGGCGGTCAGCGGCATGCCGAATTCATGATCCGGCCGGCCGGCGAGTTCGACATATTCGGGTGAGCCGGCCAACATGTTGAAATCGCCCATACCGACAAAGGCTTCGGGATGCGGCAATTCCGGCAGGCCGATCTCGGCGACGCCGGACAGCGCGCCACCTTCGAGCGCGTAGTTCAGCATGCGTTGGCGCAGGAACTGGATCTGGCTGGCGCGTTCGACGGGGCTGCGGTGATCGAGATGGATGGAATAGAAGCGGATGAAACCAAGCGGCGTCTCGATCAGCGCTTCCAGCGCGCCACGCTGGAAGTTCATCATCTCGAAGCTGCGGCTGCGCGGCAAAAGCAGGTTGCGCGACAGATGAATAGGTGTTTTCGACAGCACCATGTTGCCGAGCTGGAAGGTTTTCGTGACGGCACGGCCGTTGTCGATGTGCGAACCGATATTGGCCTCGAAATTGCTGCCATAGACGGCGAAATAGTCGGGCAGCGCCTCGCCGATCTCGGCGACCATGTCGCGGCCGCCATTCCGGGGATTGTTGCGGGTCACCTCCTGCAGAGCGATCACATCGGCGCCGCGCACGGCATCAGCGATGCGTCCGACATCGTACTGCCCGTCGAGGCCGATGCCGTACTGGATGTTGTAGGTTACAAGCTTCATTCCGGCATCTCTCCGGCCGATCCCGCGCGGCCATTGTCACAAAACGGCCTCGCCCTTCGCCGCGCCTTGGTTTAGAGCAAGGGCCAAGGTTTAGAGCAATGCCGCAAGGCCACTAGTAGAAACTGTACAATCCCATGAAATTTCTCGATCAAGCCAAGGTCTACATCCGCTCCGGTGACGGTGGCGCTGGTTCGGTGTCGTTCCGGCGCGAAAAGTTCATCGAGTTCGGCGGGCCGGACGGCGGTGATGGCGGCCGTGGCGGCGATGTCTGGCTGGAGGCCGTCGACGGGCTGAACACGCTGATAGACTACCGCTACCAGCAGCATTTCAAGGCCAAGACCGGCGTCCACGGCATGGGCCGCAACATGACCGGTGCCAAGGGCGCCGATGTCACGCTGAAGGTGCCGGCAGGAACGCAGGTGTTCGAAGAGGACAACGAGACGCTGATCTGCGATCTGACCGTGGTCGGCCAGCGCTTTCTGCTGGCCAAGGGCGGAAATGGCGGTTTCGGCAACCAGCATTTCAAGACATCGACCAACCAGGCGCCGCGCCGCGCCAATCCCGGCCTGCCGGGGCAGGAGCTCAACATCTGGCTGCGGCTGAAGCTGATCGCCGATGCCGGGCTGGTCGGGCTGCCCAATGCCGGCAAGTCGACATTCCTGGCGGCGGTCACCGCAGCCAAGCCGAAGATCGCCGACTATCCGTTCACGACGCTGCATCCCGGCCTCGGCGTTGCCCGCATCGACGCGCGCGAATTCGTCATCGCCGATATTCCGGGCCTCATCGAAGGCGCGCATGAGGGCGTCGGCATCGGGGACCGCTTCCTTGGCCATGTCGAGCGCACGCGTGTGCTGTTGCATCTGGTTTCGGCGCAGGAGGAAAATCCGGGCAAAGCCTACAAGACCGTCCGCGCGGAGCTCGAGGCCTATGGCAACGGCCTGACCGACAAGGTCGAGATTGTGGCACTTTCCCAGGTCGACACGCTCGACGCCGATGCGCGCAAGAAGAAAGTCGCCTCGCTGAAGCGTGCCGCCGGCCGCGCACCGATGCTGTTGTCGGCCGTCACCGGCGAAGGTGTCGAGGCGGTGCTGCGGGCGCTGATGTCGGTGGTGGCCGAGGCGCGTGCGCAGATCGCTGCGCCAGTCGAGACGCGCTGGGAAAAGTAGGACGATGCAGTCGCTGGGAAAATATCGGCGCATCACCGTCAAGATCGGCTCGGCGCTGCTCGTCGACCGCGCGACAGGCCTGAAGCGCGACTGGCTGGCCTCGCTCGCCGACGACATTGCGGCGCTGGCCAAGGGCGGCGCTGAAATCCTTGTCGTCTCGTCCGGCGCCATCGCGCTTGGCCGCACGATCCTTGGTCTCGGCAAGCGCGCCTTGAAGCTCGAAGAGAGCCAGGCCGCGGCAGCCGTCGGGCAGATCGCATTGGCCGGCGCGTGGTCGGATGCGCTCGGCAAGGGCAGCCTGAAATCGGGCCAGGTCCTGCTGACGCTCGGCGACACCGAGGAGCGCCGCCGCTATCTCAATGCGCGGGCAACGATCTCGACGCTGCTCAAGATGAAGGCGGTGCCGGTCATCAACGAAAACGACACGGTGGCGACGTCCGAAATCCGCTATGGCGACAATGACCGGCTGGCGGCTCGCGTCGCCACCATGATGGGTGCTGATCTTTTGGTGCTGCTCTCCGACATCGATGGCCTCTATACGGCGCCGCCGGCGCGTGACCCTCAGGCCAAATTCATTCCGGTGGTCGACCGCATCACGCCCGATATCGAGGCGATGGCGGGTGCGGCCGCTTCCGAGCTGTCGCGCGGCGGCATGCGCACGAAGCTCGATGCCGGCAAGATCGCCACCGCCGCCGGCACCGCGATGATCATCACGTCGGGCACGCGGTTGTCGCCGCTGATGGCGATCGAACGCGGCGAGCGCGCTACTTTCTTTCGGCCGAGCAGCAACCCGGTCAAGGGCTACAAGACCTGGATCGCCGGCCAGCTCGAACCGGCCGGCCGGCTTACGGTCGATGCCGGCGCCATCGGTGCGCTGCTGTCGGGCAAGTCGTTGCTGCCGGCCGGCGTCAAGCTGGTCAGCGGCAATTTCTCGCGCGGCGACACGGTGGCGATCCTGTCGCCCGAGGGCCGCGAGATCGCGCGCGGGCTGGTTGCCTACGATGCGGCCGATGCCGTAAGGATCGCGGGCCTGAAGACGACCGAGATCGAAACCGTGCTCGGCTACGAGGCGCGTTCGGCGATGATCCACCGCGACGACCTTGTGGTGAGCCATTCGGGTGACCAAGTACGGGCCGGCGACCAAACAGGGGCCGGTGACCAAGTCACGGTCGGTGGCGATGTAAGCGGAGGATGAGCCATGCTGAAACTGCATGAAAAATCCGGGGATGACACCGTAGCAACGATGGCCGATATCGGCTGTCGTGCCCGCGCTGCCGCCCGACCGCTGGCCATTGCCACGACCGCCGCCAAGAACGCCGCACTCCTCGCCATGGCAGAGGCGATCGTCGCTCGTGAGCAGGACATTCTCGACGCCAACGCCATCGATGTCTCGAACGGCCAGGAATCCGGGCTTTCCGCCTCCTTCATGGACCGGCTGAAGCTCGATCCGGCGCGCATTCGCGCCATGGCCGTCGGCATCAGGGAAATCGCCGCGCTACGGGATCCGGTTGGCGATGTGATGGCGCAATGGGACCGGCCGAACGGCCTGCATATCGAGCGCGTGCGCACGCCGCTCGGCGTCGTCGGCGTTATCTATGAGAGCCGCCCGAACGTCACCGCCGATGCCGGTGCGCTGTGCCTCAAGGCCGGCAATCCGGTGATCCTGCGTGGCGGCTCGGATTCGCTCAATTCATCGGCCGCCATCCATGCCTGTCTGGTCGAAGGGCTGAAGGAAGCCGGCCTGCCGGAAGACGCCATCCAGCTGGTGCCGACCACCGATCGCGCCGCCGTTGGCGAGATGCTGAAGGGCCTCGGCGGCACGCTGGATGTCATCATCCCGCGCGGCGGCAAAAGCCTCGTCGGGCGCGTGCAGGCTGAGGCACGGGTGCCGGTTTTCGCGCATCTCGAAGGCATCTGCCATCTCTACATCGACCGCTCGGCCGATCTCCACATGGCGGTGCGGATAGCCGTCAACGCCAAGATGCGGCGCACCGGCGTCTGCGGTGCCGCCGAGACGCTGCTGGTCGACCGGGCGGTTGCCTCCACCCATCTGGTGCCGATCCTCGACGCGCTTCGAGCGGCCGGCTGCGAAATCCATGCCGATGCCGACGTGCTGAAAGTGTTTTTCGATGCCAAGACGGCGATCGATGCCGACTGGGTGACCGAATATCTCGACGCCATCATCGCGGTGAAGCTGGTCGACGGCGTTGCCGGTGCCATCGAGCATATCGAGACGTTTTCCTCGCATCACACCGAGGCGATCGTCGCCGAGGACGCGCAAGCCGTCGAAAGATTCTTCAACGAGATCGATTCGGCGATCCTGCTGCACAACGCATCGACGCAGTTCGCCGATGGCGGTGAGTTCGGCATGGGCGCCGAGATCGGCATAGCCACCGGCAAGATGCATGCGCGCGGACCGGTCGGCGTCGAGCAACTGACCTCGTTCAAATACCGCGTGCGCGGGTCGGGACAGGTGAGGCCTTGAATCTTTTCGTTGTCAGAGCCTGAGGCAATGCTGGCATCTTCCGAACCGGCGGTACCCTCCCGTTACCTGAAGATGCCGCATGCCGAGAAAGGCCTCGCCGTCGGCCTGTTCGGCGGCTCGTTCAATCCGCCGCATGCCGGCCATGCGCTGGTCGCCGAGATCGCGCTCAGACGCCTGGCGCTCGACCAATTGTGGTGGATGGTCACGCCGGGCAATCCGCTGAAGAACACCAGGGAACTGGCGCCGCTCGGCGAACGGCTGCAGCTGTCGGAGCAGATCGCCAAGAACCCGAAGATCAAGGTCACCGCGTTCGAAGCCGCCCATCACGTCCGCTACACCGCCGACACGCTGGCGCTGGTCAAGGCGCGCAATCCCGGGGTCGACTACGTCTGGATCATGGGGGCGGATAGTTTGCGCGATTTCCACCGCTGGCAGCGCTGGCGCGAGATCGTTATGACCTTCCCGATCGCCGTCATCGACCGTCCGGGCGCGACGCTGTCGTTCCTGTCCTCCGTCGTCGCCAAGACCTTCGACTATGCCCGCATCGACGAGGGCGATGCGCCGCGGCTTGCCCGCATGAAAGCGCCGGCCTGGACCTTTATCCACGGCCCGCGCTCGTCGCTGTCATCAAGTGCGATCCGCAAGCTGGCGAAGGGGTGAGCCCGACCGCCCGCCCATGTCGCTTTTATCGCTCCCTTTGCCCGTTTCATGGGCAATCCTGAGCAGGCATGTCGATTCCCAGGAAAACCCGCAGCGAAGCCGAGCAGGCTGAGCCCACACCGCTGATCGCGATTGCCAGCGTCATCGTGTCGATGGCACTGATAGCCGTCGGCAACGGGCTGATGTTTGCCTATATCCCGGTTCGGCTCGGCGCCGAGGGTTTCGATCCGACCTGGGCCGGGCTGATCATCACCGGACTTTCGGCCGGCGGGCTGGCGGGCTGCATCCTGACCGGACCGCTGGTGCGAAGGGTCGGCCATGCCCGTGCCTTCATGGTGTTGTCGGCGCTGATCGCACTGGCCAACGCCGCTGTCGGCGCCGGGGTCCATCCGCTGCTGTGGATAGCCGCCCGCGCGCTCTACGGCTTTGCCATCTGCGGCCTGTTCATCGTCGCGCAGAGCTGGCTCAACGACGCCGTTGCCAACGCCATCCGCGGCCGGGTGATGGCTTTCTTCTACGTTGCCTATGTCGCCGGGCTCGGGGTCGGCTACGCGACGCTGGCGCTGGTCGATATCAGGACAGCGGATGCGCCGCTGATCGGCATCGTCTTCACGGCGCTATCGATCCTTCCCGTCGGGATGACCCGACTTGCCCAGCCGCCGGCACCGCAGGCGGCCTCGGTGGCGCTGCGCCGTGCCTGGCGGGTTTCACCGGTCGGCGTCGCCGGCATGCTTGCGGTCGGCGGCCTGTCAATGTCGATTGCGGGCTTCGCGCCGATCCACGCCACGGCCAAGGGCTACAGCCAGGCCGATGTGGCGCTGCTGCTTTCGGCGATGCCTCTCGGCACTCTGATCCTGCAGATCCCGCTTGGCTGGATTTCCGACCGAACCGACCGCCGCTATGTGCTGATCGCCGCATCCGCGCTCGCCATGGTTGCCGGCCTGTTTGCGCTCGGGTTCGATGGCGGCGCGTTGGCCGCGTTGGTTGTGATCTACATCGTGTGGGACGGCGCCTCGGAATCGATCTATTCGCTGGCCAGCGCACATGCCGCCGACCGCGCCGGCAAGGACGACATGGTGGCGCTGTCCAGTTCGCTTTTGTTTGCCTGGTCGTTGTCGGGTTTCGTCGTGCCCGGCATCGTGACGGCGCTTTCGGCCGTCTTCGGAACGCAGGCTTTCATCTATGTGGCTGTTCTCATCGCCGCAGCCTTCTGCCTGTTCGTGCTTCTGCGCGTGTTCACGACGCGTGCGGTCCCGGTCGGTGAAACCGGCAGTTTCGCACCGATGACGGCGCAGGCGCCTTTGCCGGTCGAACTTGCCTTCTCACCGGACGATGAGGGCCGGCACTGAGCCAACCGACTATTGCCGGCGGGCTTCGGGTTGGGGCGCTTCCGGCGGCGGCAGCGGGATCGATATGCCTTCGCTATCGAATTCCTGTTTGGCGCGCTTGGTGAGATCAGTCTGGGTGGCGAAGAAGTCCGCCGACGATGTCCAATAGCGCAAGGCAATCGAAACAGTGCTGTCACCCAATGTCGAGACGAAAGCGATCGGCGCCGGCTCACGTTTCACTCGCCGTTCGGCCGCGGCAGTGGCAAGCAAGGTTTTCTGCGCCCTGTCGATGTCATTCCAGGAGCCGATGGAGAGTGTGATGTCGCTGCGGCGTACGCCGTTGCGCGAGAAGTTGCGCACCGGCTGGTTCCACTACGTCGAGTTGGGCGCCAGGATGTAGACGCCGTCGGCGGTCCTGAGCTTGGTCGCGAACAGACCGATTTCCTCGATCGTGCCGGCGATCGAACCAACCTCGACGGATTCGCCGATGCGGAACGGCCGCAGCGCCAGAAGCATGATGCCGGCGGCGATGTTCTGCAGCGTGCCCTGCAACGCCAGACCGATGGCGAGGCCAATGGCACCGATCGCGGCAATGATCGAGGCCGTCTGCACGCCGAACTGGCCGAGCACCATGATGGTGACGAGGATCAGGATGGCGTAGCGGACGATCTTGGAGAAGAAATGCCGCAACGTGGCATCGAAACCATGGATATGGCCGAGACCGGCGAAGATCGAACGTTCGGCAAGACCGGCGACGATATAGCCGACAATCAAGAGGATGACGGCACCGATGGCCGAGAAGGAGTACGAAACAATCAGCGTGCTCAGTTGGGCAAGGCCAGCCTGGACGCTGAGAAAGGCGTTTTGCGGGTCGATCGGCATGGGGGAAATCCGGTTGGTCGGTGAGCCGATAACCCATGCGGGCGGTGAGGGTTCCGATCTTTTCCGGCGTGCAGCGGAACCACAAGAGCGACAATACGTTCGTGCGAGGCAGGGTCCCGTCTTGAAACTGTCAGGGAACTCTGCCTATCTAAGTGGTGTCACCTGCTTCAAGGGGTGATTTGGTTGTTCTTGCTGCGAAAGGAAATACACTGAGAACAGCACTGCGGAAGAAGGCCGATATCATGCCTTCGCCGGCCAGGATCAGCGTAGACGACGCCGTGTCCCGCGCCATCAAGACAGTCCTTGCCAGTCTGGAAGACTCCAAGGCCGAAAACATTGTCTCCATCGACATCCAGGGGAAATCGAGCCTCGGCGACTACATGGTCGTCGCTTCGGGCCGATCGCACCGTCATGTCGCGGCTGTCGCCGATCATCTTCTCAAAGCGATCAAGGATGCCGGTCTCGGCACCGCGCGCGTTGAGGGGCTGTCCGGCGCCGACTGGGTCCTGATCGATTCTGGCGACATCATCGTCCATGTCTTCCGCCCCGAAGTCCGCGAATTCTACAATCTCGAAAAGATGTGGCAGGCGCCGGACCTCGAGGAAGAAACGCTCCACTAAGTCGTTCGCGCGGCTTACAAGGCGAGGATGAAGATATCAGTTCATGCCGTGGGCCGGATGAAAGCCGGCCCCGAAAAGCTGCTTGCCGACCGCTATTTCGAGCGCTTCGCCAAGAGCGGCCCAGCCGTGGGGCTTGAATTTGGCGGCATTGCCGAGATTGCCGAGGGGCGCAGCCAGACCGCCAACGAGCGCCGGCGTGAGGAAGGCCAGAAGCTGCAGACGCAGTTGCAGCCCGGCATCGCTTTGATCCTGCTGGACGAACGCGGCAAAAGCTTTTCCTCGGAAGATTTCGCCGGGCGCCTCGGCCTGTTGCGTGACGGTGGCCGCAAGGCGCTGGTCATCGCCATCGGCGGCGCCGACGGTCACGATCAGTCGCTGCGCGACCAGGCCGAACTGGTGATGTCGTTCGGATTGTTGACATGGCCGCATCAGCTGGTGCGCGTGATGCTGGGAGAGCAGCTTTATCGGGCGGCCACCATCCTTTCGGGACATCCCTATCATTGCTCGTGAACCGGTGAATTGGTGCAGTACACCCGGATTTCCGCCCCAATGCCGAGGCAAGATTGCATCGAGTGGGCGGTTTCGAACATGGTTGATTGTTCGTTAACGAAGCCACGCATAGAGTCGGGCTTCAATGTCTGAAGACAGAAAATCAAGAACGGGCTCATGGCGCGCACGCTGCGGCATCGCGGTGGCGGTGCTTGTGCTGTCGCTGCATGCGGGGCGGGCGGAAAACACGCTCGACATGGCTCCCGATCCGGATCAGAGCCGGGCCGAATATGAACGGGTCTCGAAGGAGATCACGCTGTCGTCGGAACGATTGGCCAAACTCTCCGCCGATATCGCGACGATCAAGAAGGATCACGCCTCGATCACCGCCGCATTGATCCAGTCGGCGATGACCGAGCAGAAGCTCGGCCAGGACATCGAGGACATCGGCGCCCGGCTGGAAGGACTGAAGGGCCAGGAACAGAAGATCCGCGCCTCGCTGATGGCGCGGCGCGACGTTCTGGCCGAAGTGCTGGGCGCGCTGCAGCGCATGGGCCTCAACCCGCCGCCGGCGATCCTGGTCAAGCCCGAGGACGCGCTGTCGTCGGTGCGCAGCGCCATCCTGCTCGGCGCGGTGGTGCCGGAACTGCGCCAGCAGACCGATAGCCTGCTTGCCGATCTCAAGGAACAGACCAGGATCACGGCGTCGATCGAGGCCGAACGGGCGCGGCTGACGGCGGCGGTCGGCGACCAGACGGCGGAAAAGAAGCGGCTCGGCATGCTGCTGGAGGCCAAGCAGAAGCTCGAAGCCGACACGCAGACGCAAATGGCCGCCGAAAAGCAGCGATCCGAAGCGCTGGCGGCCAAGGCCGGCAGCCTGAAGGAGTTGATCGCGTCGCTCGAAGCGCAGGCCGACAAGAGCCGCAAGGCTGCCGATGCTGCCAAGGCCGCCGAGCAGAAGACGGCAAGCGGCGACAACACATCGGCGCCGGCGGAACTGGCGTCGCTGCCCGTTCCGGAAAGCAACCAACTTGCCGCCGCGGTGCCCTTTTCGGCCCTTCAGGGACAGATCGCGCTGCCGGTGACCGGCCGTATCAAGCGGCGATTCGGCGCCGATGACGGTAACGGCGCGGTGATGCTTGGCGACATGGTTGCGACACAATCGGGAGCCATCGTTACCGCGCCGGCGGATGGAAATGTGCTTTATGCGGGGCCGTTTCGCTCTTATGGTCAACTCTTGATCCTGAACGCAGGCGACGGCTATCATGTCGTTTTGGCGGGGATGAGCAGAATCAGCGTCGCGACCGGTCAATCAGTGCTTGCAGGAGAGCCGATCGGTGCGATGGGAGAGGCCCGGGTGGCGAGCACCTCGGTTTCGAAGAATGGAAATGCCACGCCGGAACTCTATGTCGAGTTCCGCAAGGATGGAAAACCCGTCGATCCGGCCCCATGGTGGGCGGACCGTTTTTCTGGAAGGACGTGAATAATGCGGAAACTGTCGCTTCTGTTTGCCGGTGCGCTGATGGGCGCGTCCGCCATGAGCCTGGTCTATGGCGCGCCCGGCTCGGCGGCGAACGCTGCAGGGTCGGAGACCTACAAGCAACTGGCGATCTTCGGCGATATCTTCGAGCGGGTGCGGGCACAGTATGTGACACCGCCCGACGACAAGTCGCTGGTCGAGAATGCCATCAACGGCATGCTGGCCTCGCTTGACCCGCACTCCTCCTACATGAATGCCGAGCAGGCGCAGGATATGCGCGTCCAGACCAAGGGCGAGTTCGGCGGCCTCGGCATCGAGGTCACCATGGAGAACGATCTGGTCAAGGTGATCACGCCGATCGACGACACGCCGGCCGCCAAGGCAGGCGTGCTGGCCGGCGACTACATCGCCAAGATCGACGGCGAAGAGGTTCGCGGTCTGACCCTCAACGATGCGGTCGACAAGATGCGCGGCCTGGTCAACACGCCGATCAAGCTGACCATCCTGCGCCAGGGCGCCGACAAGCCGATCGAACTGACGGTCGTGCGCGACATCATCAAGGTCAAGGCGGTCAAGTTCCGGGTGGAGAACGACATCGGCTACATGAAGATCACCTCCTTCACCGAAAAGACCTATGACGACCTCGAGAACGCCATCGACACCATCAAGAAGCAGATTCCCGACGACAAGCTGAAGGGCTACGTTCTGGATCTCCGCCTCAATCCGGGTGGCCTGCTCGACCAGGCGGTGAGCGTGTCCGATGCCTTCCTCAACCGCGGCGAGATCGTCTCGACGCGCGGCCGCGACCCCAAGGACGTCACCCGCTTCGACGCCAAGCCCAAGCAGGTCGACGACATCAACGGCAAGCCGATGATCGTCCTGGTCAATGGCGGTTCGGCCAGTGCGTCGGAAATCGTCGCCGGCGCGCTGCAGGACCTGCGCCGTGTCACGGTGGTCGGCACGCAGTCCTTCGGCAAGGGTTCGGTGCAGACCATCATTCCGCTCGGCGAGAATGGTGCGCTGCGGCTGACGACGGCGCTCTATTACACGCCGTCCGGCAAGTCGATCCAGGGCAAGGGTATCACTCCCGACATCAAGGTCGAACAGCCACTGCCGCCGGAACTGCAGGGCAGGGATCTGACACGTGGCGAATCCGATCTCAAGGGCCATATCAAGGGCGCCGACGAGAGCACGACGGGTTCGGGCTCGGCCGCCTATGTGCCGCCGGATCCGAAAGACGATCTGCAGCTCATCTATGCCGAGCAGCTGCTGCGTGGCCAGAAGACCGATCCGTCCTTCCCGCCCAATCCGCAAAAGGCGGTTCTCAACCAGTAAGGATCTGGAGCGGCGCACGCGCCGCCCCATCTTTCTGTTTGAGCCAGATGGAAGCAATGCGATGCTGCCGGGACCGAGAGGTTCCGGCAGTTTGATTCGGGGGGCGAGGCAAAGCTCCCGAGACATGGCGCGGGGTGCGCCGGGATTGATGAATTCGCGCATGTCTTTTCGAAGCGGCTTCGTCTTCGGAGCCATGTGCCCGGGGATTAGGCTTGGCTGATATCGGCAAGGACATCGAACGCCCGCTCGGACAGGCAGTCCGGTCGCCGCGCGCCGCCGGCAAGATCAAAGGCAGTGCGATCATGGCGACAGTGGCCGTGCTGGCGGTGGCCGGCGTCTCCGGCGCAATCGCGCTCAGGGAAAAGCCGTTTAGAAAGCCGCAAGAGGTTGCCGTTTCAACGCCGAAAGTGACCGCGGCGGCCGAGCCTGCCCCTGCGCCGCCCGCATCGACCCCGAAGCCGGAGGCGCCGGTCAAATCAGGCGGGCCGCAGATCATCCATGTGCAGACGGAGGAGGGCGATGGGCCGCCCAAGGCAGCGATCGTCATTCGCGATCCGTCGACTATCGGCCAGAACCTGAAGATCGCGCATATTCCAGACAAGGCGCTGATCGAGACCAGCGAGACCGGGCCGTTGCCGGTGCGCGCCACGGATGGCAGGCGGCCGTTCGACGTCTATGCGCGGCCCTGGTCGGGCGGGCGCGGCGCACGGGTGGCGATCGTCATCGGCGGGCTTTCGGTTTCGCAGACCGGCACCCAGGCGGCCATCGCCAAGCTGCCGGCGGAAGTGACGCTGGCTTTCGCGCCGCAAGGCAACAGCATCGGCCGCTGGATGCAGGCAGCCAGGCAGAGCGGCCACGAGATCGTCATGCAGGTGCCGCTCGAACCGTTCGA
>NZ_RZTB01000270.1:0-1446 GCF_003997735.1 Mesorhizobium sp. M7A.F.Ca.MR.148.00.0.0
CGTCGTCCTCGACATGGAGAATCTTCGGCCTCTGCTCGGTTCTGCCAGCAAGGATCTTGGCGAGAGCCGCGTGAAGCCGTTTCGAATCCACCGGCTTCTCCAGCCAGTCGACGATACCGACGGCGCTGCCGTTGAGCGAGCGCCTGGCCTCATCGGCAACGGCGGAGATGACGATGACCGAAATGTCGGAATTCACCGGCGATGCCCTAATGTCGTGGAAGAGTTTGATGCCGGATTCCCCCGCCAGCTTGATGTCGAGGGTCAAGGCCACGTATTCGCGGGACCGCAGAAGCGCCTTTGCGGTGGCGATATCGGGTGCGACGTCGCTGGAAAAGCCCTTCCGCATCCAAGAGTGCCGCAATCACTGCGGCGACGTCGGTCTCGTCTTCACAGATCAGAACCCGTAGGCGCCCATCGGGCTTCCGCGTCAGGTGCGGTGGCGGATACGGCCTTGGGTGGTGCCTGCGTACTTCTGCAAGGTCCACGTGGAACGAGGTTCCCTTGCCTTCCTCGGTTTCGAAGGAAACGGCTCCGCCCAGTTTTTCGGTAATGGCCTTGACGATGCTCAAGCCTAGGCCGGTGCCGCCTATCTTACGGGTGCTGGAGGCGTCGGCCTGCTCGAACTTTCCGAATATACGGCTGCGGAAAGCCTCCGGGATGCCAGCGCCCTGGTCCATCACGGAAATCCGCAGCATGTCGTGGTCATGACGCTGGAATTTCACTGTGACAGTACCGTCGGCATGCGAGAACTTGATCGCATTCGACAGGAGGTTCGCCATCACCTGATGCAGGCGATCCGGATCGATGTTGGCCTCGGCGCGCGGCGCATCGTCGATCAGAACGATCCTGATCCGGCTGTCAGCCATGTAGTTGGAGCTGGCGGCAATGGCCTGCTCCAGGACCTGACGGACAGGCATCTGCTTGATCTTGAAGGTGATCACGCCCGATTCGATCTTCTCCATATCCAGAATGTCGTTGATGAGAAGAACCAGCCTTTCGCTATTGGTGTGCGCGATGTTGACGAGATTGGCGGCCTTGGGCGGCAGTTCGCCGGCCACACCGGCCGCAATCAGCCCAAGCGAGCCGCGGATGGAGGTCAGCGGGGTGCGCAATTCGTGGCTGACCGTGGAAATGAAATCATTCTTGAGCTGCGCGGTGCGCTTCTGCTCGGTGATGTCGCGATTGTAGGTGATGACGCCGACGATCTTCCCGGCCTCGTCGCGGAAAGGGGCCTTGAGCGTGTAGAGCCAACCTTGCCGGCCATCCGGGAAAAGCGCGGGCTGGTCGATCCGCAACGTCTGCCCGGCCTCCAGCGCGCCCATCTCATCCTGCCGGAAGCGTTCGGCCACCTCCCTGGGGTAGAAATCGAAATCCGTCTTGCCGATCAGATCGTCGACCGAAGCGGCGCGAACCATTTCGGCGGTGGCGGGGTTGGCGGCGATGAAG
>NZ_RZTB01000271.1:0-1414 GCF_003997735.1 Mesorhizobium sp. M7A.F.Ca.MR.148.00.0.0
CGCTATCGCGCCGATCCATCTTCTCCCACAAGGGGAGAAGGGGAGCCCCCTTTCTTGCAAAACAGCCGTCCTTTGCTAGAAAGGTTTTGGCGGGTGGCATCGTGAGAGAACCTCATGTTTGCCGATTTCATCAGACCGATCACCCTAGGTTTTTCGCTGCTGCGGCGGTTCTGGCCGCAACTCGTGGCACTCGTGCTGGCCGGCGTGCTGGTCGGCGATCTCCTCATGCAGCTCGCGGCGAAGGTGGCGCTGGCCAATCACTTCGCCGGGCGCGGCTGACATAGGCGCGCATCGGCTGGACCCGCCAGCGCCCGGCGTCGATGGCGGCATCGGACGGCAATTGCGGCGGGGCGTGGGCGGGCAGGGCGCCGAAGGCCCCCATCAGGCCGGCCACAAGCAGGGCGGCGATGGTTCCCGCGCCGGCCGTTATCCAGGTTTGAAATTTTGAGCGGGCAGTCTTGAACATCCCAAACTATGCACGTCGACGATCAGCCACCCCTGCGCAGTCCAGAAAGAAAAAATTGCTGATGGAACCCGCAAATGGCTGGGTCCAGCCTCACGCTGCTTCGCGCGCCCATAGAAGATGGCCATGGCGACGAAAATACCGTGCCACCAGCCGTTGTTGCTTGGCCCTGACCAGGTCGGGCAAGCGCCGCTCCTGGCGCCAGCGCGGTATGTTGCGCCAGCAGGCTATGAAGCGGGCGGCGTCCTCAATGGCCTCTTCCGCCGAGAGCGCCGGGCCAATCGCGGCCAGGAACAGCGCTTGCGACGGTTTCAACTCGTGCGATCACCGCTTTGCGCCTGACGTGATCCTGACGGGCGTGGGCGATGCCGCTGCGGCGGATGGTTCCGAAGGCTTCAAGCAGGGCCAGGCTGTCGCCGGCGTAACCGCAGGAACGGGCAAAATCGGCGGCAAAAGCGTCCATTATCGCTCCCGGGTCTGATGCAGTGGGCAGGTTCGTGTCCGACTCACATTTTCATATATGTGAACGCATAACTCAAATTGTACTCGAAGAAAAACTTCTGCGAAAGTTTGAAAACTGCGACTCGACTCCCGGCTCAAAACGCAGGAATATGCGAACAAATCAGGAACAAAAAGGATGGGGAGGGGCGATGGCATTACCGGGCAAGGAGCCGACAATCGCGCATGTCGCCTCGATCTCGGTCGAGTGCGCCGATTGCGGCCGCAACAGGTGGTGGCGACCCGATCAGCTGAAGCGGTTCGGGGTGACGGGGAATACGCCGCTGTCCGCTCTGTCGGGCCGCATCGTCTGTTCGGCCTGCCGCGCCGACGGACTGCCGGGGGCGACGGTTACGATCCAGGCGGCGTTTGTCGACGAGCGCCAGCGCGTGCGCAGCGAAGCGCGGATGCTGAATGAGCGCGAGGTGCCGCTGGAGGGATCACGGCGGGCTT
>NZ_RZTB01000272.1:0-1409 GCF_003997735.1 Mesorhizobium sp. M7A.F.Ca.MR.148.00.0.0
CAAGCAAATGGGGGATCCATGAAATGAAGCTCAACCTCAACACCGACTTCACCAAATTCCCGCGCGCCGTCTCCGTACTGTCCGCCGGCAATGCCGGAACCACCCTATCGTTGGGCCGGGCCATTCTCGCCCATGACGAGCGGCATCTGCGCCGCCGCGCCATCGAGCTTGCCGACGGCAGTAAGGTGCTGGTCGACCTGCCCGAACCCGTCTCCTTGAACGATGGCGACCGGCTGGTGCTGGAGGATGGCGGCCATGTCGAGATCGTCGCGGCGGCGGAAGAGGTCTATGACATCCGCGCCCGCGACGGCGTGCATCTGGCCGAACTCGCCTGGCACATCGGCAACCGTCATCTCGCAGCGAGCATCGAGGGCGGTCGCATCCTCATCCTGCGCGACCATGTCATCAAGGCGATGCTGGAGGGGCTGGGCGCCACGGTGGCCGACGTTTCCGAACATCGGCAACCGCCATCTCGCAGCAAGCATCGAGGCCGGTCGCATCCTCATCCTGCGCGACCATGTCATCAAGGCGATGCTGGAGGGGCTCGGCGCCACGGTGGCCGACGTTTCCGAACCGTTCAAGCCGGTGCGCGGCGCCTACTCCGGGCATGGCGGGCCAAGCCACGATCACGGCCATGCGCATGCGCATAGCCACGCCGAAGCGCACAGCCATTCTCATGACGAAGCGCATTCCCATTCGCACAGTCACGCCGGCCATCACCACGACCATGACTGACCAGCCTTCGAATATCGCCCTGCTGCGGCTGATGGCGTGGCTGTCGCCTGCCTTTCCGGTCGGCGGCTTTTCCTACAGCCATGGCCTCGAACGCGCGGCGCATGACGGGCTGGTTGCCGATGCCGAAAGCCTTGCCGACTGGCTGGAAACGCTGGTCGAGATGGGCTCGGGCTGGAACGATGCCGTGCTGTTTGCCGAGAGCTGGCGCCGCGCACGCCACGCCGGTGATCTCGATGAGGTGGCGGCACTCGCCGAGGCGCTGGCCGGCTCGCGCGAACGCCATACCGAAACCATGCTGCAGGGTGCCGCCTTCCTCAAAGCGGCGGCGGCCTGGCCCAATCCGGTGCTGGAGCGCTTGCCGGCCGAATGCGCCTATTGCGTCGCCGTCGGAGCCATTGCCGGCGGCAACGGCATCGCGCTTCAGGACGCGCTGTCAGCCTTCCTGCAAACCTTCTTCTCCAACCTCGTGCAGGCAGCGATCCGCCTTGGCGTTGTTGGCCAGAGCGCCGCGACCGCGTTGTTAGCCGGCTTCGAGCCGCTGGCGCTGGCGACCGCAAGCCGCGCTGCGCGCTCGACATTGGACGATCTCGGCGGCTGCGCCTTCGTCTCCGATGTCATGGCGATGAAGCATGAAACCCAGTATTCGCGACTGTTCCGCTCATGATTTTTCTCGC
>NZ_RZTB01000273.1:0-1409 GCF_003997735.1 Mesorhizobium sp. M7A.F.Ca.MR.148.00.0.0
ACCACCTTTGCCGTTGCCATCGTCGACGACGTGCCGACGGCGGTTGCCGATATCGACAGCATCGCGGCCGGCCAGGTTGGCCCGGCGACAGGCAATGTACTGGTTGGCGGAACAGATGCCGGCGACGCCAACGCGACGGACGGGGTTGCCGACACCAAGGGCGCCGATGGCGCAACTGTGGTTGGCGTGCAGGCCGGCAACACCAATACCGATGTCGACAATGCGGCCACGCTGAACGCGCCGATCCAGGGCAGCTACGGCACGCTGACACTGCTGGCGGACGGCTCCTACAGCTATGTGCGCGCTGCCGGCACGCCCGGCGGCGTCAACGATGTCTTCACCTACACGATCAAGGACGGCGACGGCGACACCTCGCACACCACGCTGACGATTTCGATCGGCAACTCGACGCCTGTGATCACCGACCTGACGCCGGAGGCCATCGGCGGCGACGTCGTGGTCAACGAGGCGGCGTTGAATATCGGCACGCCGGGCGGGCCTGGGTCCGATCCGGCAAGCACGGCCGAGACCGGCGCCGGCACCTTCACCGTCTCCTCTCCGGACGGCATCAACTCACTGGCGATCGACGGCAACGCCTTCATTACCAATGGCGTGTTCACGGCGGGCTCCTTCACCACCGCATTTGGCAACACGCTCAATGTGACGGCTTACAATGCCGCTACCGGCCAGGTGAGCTACACCTATACGCTGCTCGACAATGAGGCGCATGCCGCCGTCCAGGGCACCAACGACCTGTTCGAGAACTTCACCGTCACGTTGACCGACCAGGATCTGCAGAGCGCCAACGCCACGCTCTCCGTCAAAATAGTCGACGATGTGCCGGCGGCAGCGAATGAAGCCTCGCAGGCGGTTGCGGAAGGTGCTCCGGTGGTGACGGGAACACTGGACTTCGTTGCTGGCGCTGACGGCGCGACGGTGACGCATGTCAACGGCACGCTGCTGGCCTTCGATCCCGGCACGGGCTACTCGCAGTCGATCGACATCGGCGCGGGCAGCATCCAGGTGAAGGCGGACGGGTCCTACGCGTTCACGCCGGATGCCTCGGTCGACAACAGCTCGGGTCCGGTTGCGGTCAACGCCACCTATACGGTGACGGACGGCGACCTCGACACGTCGACGGCCAACATCGCCTTCACGATCACCGACGGCGCAGGCCCGGTTGCTGGGGCTCCGATCACGCTGGCGCTTGACGACCAGAACCTGAGCGACGGCTCGACGCCGGCCGGTCCGGACTCCGCCTTGAACTCGATCACCTTCACGCCGGGCTCGGATGCGATCGCCTCGATCGCCTTCGGCACCGATTTGAGCGGGCTGAACAGCGCCAACCTGACCTGGACCCGGGTGTCGGACACCCAGGTCGTCGGCAAGGACGGCGCGGCGCCGGTGGT
>NZ_RZTB01000274.1:0-1399 GCF_003997735.1 Mesorhizobium sp. M7A.F.Ca.MR.148.00.0.0
ATGCATCAGTTTTCGCGATTATGTTTCGCGACAGGACGCTGGCCAAAGGCAGGTCTCGGTCGGCGGCTGAGCCGCCAACTTTCACACCCCAGTCAAGCTGGATCGGGCGCCTGTGCCTGGCGGTCGAGATAGCGCTGGTCGATTTCCGGCAGCGGCTCGCCATGCAGAGTGGCTTCGAAAGCGCGCAGACGCTTGTAGATCGAGATCAGCTCAACCACAGTTGGCCACGAGTTTACAAGATACTGGAACGACGATGTCACTTGGGAGAACGCATTGCTGATTTGGTTCAACAAACCTAAAGTGATCGCACCAGCCGCAATGGACGGCGCCATCAATATCAAAGAGAATATGTTGTTCGTTTGCAAATAGAGGTAGCGAAATACGTTGAAATACACGTAGTGAAAATACAGCCTAAAATAGTTTCTTCTTACATTTGCAAACAATTCCCTCACAGCAGGTGGCTGTGCTCGATTCGGGTCATCTTCACCAAGGACCAATTCTTTTCGATAAGCCGCCTCAACGCGCTGGTTCCGGAACTGAAGCCCAGGCAATTTAACGCCGACCACAGCCAGAAGCACGGTGCCAAACAAGGCCCAAAAAATAGCCGACAATAGCAGCGGATGCGGTATCACACCCACGATCGGCAATTCCGTGATGTGAACCGACAGGGCTATGAGCAGCGGAGTGAAGGCGATGAGGGTCATCACCGAGTCAATCAAATTGCCGCCGAGTTGCTCCATGATCGTGGAGAAACGCATCGTGTCTTCCTGGACACGCTGTGAGGCACCCTCAATATGCCTCAGCTTCTGCCAGTTTTCCATGTAAAACTGGTTCATTGCAGTGCGCCAACGGAAGACATAGTGACTTACCAAAAATACAGTAAGCGCACTGACCACCACGGCTACACCGGCAATTCCCATGAATGTAGCAATCTGCCAGTAGATATCGGAAGCGGTGATCTTTATTTTTCCCGAAATGGTATTCTGGATCAGATCCCAAAATGGCCCGTACCAGTTGTTGATGGCAACGCTCACCTGAACCTGGAAATAGGTGATGAAGAGGATCAGCACAGAGCCGAGAATGGACCAGATCTGCCATGGGTGTGGCGAATACCAAGCCCAAAAGACGTAGAAGAGCGCCACTACGACGGCAAAATATATGTAGAACCATAGAAACGGCAGTGACCAGAATGATGAGACACCGATGATCGGCGGCGCATCGGGAGCAGCTGGAGGCATACCGAAAACACCACCAAAACGTTCCCCTGCGTAGAACCAGAGCAAGACGGCAAGCAGGCTCCAGACGACCGCCGAGCTAAAAAACAGCTTCGGCTTTGGAAAAAACGATACGAACACTGTGGCGAATTCCTCGATCTGGGCGCAAATCAGCTGACTACGGC
>NZ_RZTB01000275.1:0-1397 GCF_003997735.1 Mesorhizobium sp. M7A.F.Ca.MR.148.00.0.0
TGTCCGAACCGGATAGATAGGTAACAGAATGGACCGATAGCATGGGTGACAGTTTTCTTGTCCGCCGGGAGGACCGGCGATGGTTTGGCGAGAGACTGGCATCATGGATGAGCGGCTTCGGTTTGTTGTGGAATGCCTTTCTGGCGAGGAGACGATGACGCAGCTGTGTACTGCCTTCGAGATCTCGCGCAAGACCGGGTACAAATGGCTTGGACGCTACCGGGAGTTCGGGCCGGAAGGGCTGCATGATCTGCCGCGGGCGCCGCTCGAGCACGGCCGGGCAACGGCAGCGGAGCTGGTGGAGCGGATCGTGGCGGAGAAGGAAGCGCATCCGCTGTGGGGGCCCAAGAAGATCATGGCCCGGCTCAAGCGTGCGGAGCCCTGCTGCGGTTGGCCTGCGGTCTCGACGGCCGGTGAGATCCTGAAGCGGCATGGACTTGTGGGGCGTAAGCGCAGGCGCTGGAAGGCGGCCGGCAACGGTCCATGGCCGGAGCCCGAGGGGCCGAACGCGCTGTGGACGGGCGATCACAAGGGCTGGTTCCGGACTGGCGACGGGTGGCGCTGCGAGCCGCTGACGGTGATGGATGGGGCGTGCCGCTATCTTCTGGCGCTCGAAGCGACGGGTTCGACGGCGGACGCCGAGGCCTGGCCGGTGTTTGAGCGCCTGTTTGAAGAGCATGGGCTGCCGGATCGGTTCAGAAGCGACAATGGCCCACCCTTCGCATCGCCTGGCGTCACGGGTCTTACGCCGCTTGCGGCGCGCTTCATCAAGCTTGGCATCGCTCTTGAGCGCATCCAGCCGGGCAAGCCGCAGCAGAACGGGCGCCATGAGCGCTTCCACCTGACCATGCTGCCGATGGCCAAGGCACCGGAGGCCGACAGGGCGTCTCAAGCTCAGGCTTTCGAGGCCTTCCGGCGCAGCTACAATGAGGAGCGCCCGCACGAGGCGCTTGGCATGGGCACCCCGGCGCAGCATTACCGTCCCTCGACCCGTCCCATGCCTAAGACGATCCCCGAGCCGGACTATCCGGCCGAGGCGGCGGTGCGCAGCGTGCGCCAGAACGGCGCCGTCAAATGGCAGGGTGCAGAGATCTACGTCTCGGCCACGCTGGCAGGCGAGCCGATTGCCATCGAAGAGACTGAGAACGGCCAATGGGCGGTGCGCTTCCATGCCCATCCGCTCGGCTTCATCGACCACAAGCACAGGAAACTGGTTCGCCGCAGCGCCGCGCCAACCCAACCGTTTGGCGCTGCCGCGAACCCATCATAAGGGGGAAAACTGTTACCTATCTATCCGGTTCAAACTGTTACCCATCTATCGGCTGGACACCGGCAGGCAGGCGAGGGGCAGCGCCAACGCTTGAAGGCATCAGTCGAACCATCAGAACGGCTTGACC
>NZ_RZTB01000276.1:0-284 GCF_003997735.1 Mesorhizobium sp. M7A.F.Ca.MR.148.00.0.0
CAGAGCGTGGTCGACGCTGCGGTCACGTCGACGGCACGCGACCTGACGACCGGCGTCATCAAGGAAGCCGATGCCGACAAATCGGTGCAGGCCTTTCTCGACGCCAACAGCCAGGCTGGCATTCTGCAGGCCGACCAGATCGTGCTCGACAGGCTGACTGTCAACAAAACCGCCAAGACGGTCCAGGCAGACGTCCATGTCGACGTCGCATTATATTTCCCGATTTTCGGCACGGGCGACATGAAACGCGTCGCCGCCTCCACGACGGCGCTCTATTCGGACAA
>NZ_RZTB01000276.1:293-1332 GCF_003997735.1 Mesorhizobium sp. M7A.F.Ca.MR.148.00.0.0
CGATGTGACCGGGTCGATGGGGCCGAATGCATGGGCCAAGACCAACAAGATCGCTGACTTACAAAATGCCGCTTCCGGGGCTGTCAGCGATCTTCTGGACAACAACATCGATGCGAAAAACCCACGCGTGCGTGTGGCGATCGTTCCCTATGCCGAAGCGGTGAATACCGGCGGTCTCACTGACAGCGTCTTCGTCGAGGCGAGAGGCGGGACGGATTTGCCGCCGCCTGTGGATGCTCCGGTTTCGGCGTCGGTGACGCCCGCGCCGGACAAATGTGCCACGGAACGCAAAGACAAGGATGGCTATGCCGACACGTCATCCGACGGGCCTTACACGTCGCGGTGGGACAACAACGGCAAAGAGTATCTGGCTAGAATCAATCGGGATGATCACATGAGAACATGCCCGACACCGGAGCTTATCCCGTTGTCGGCCGACGAGGAGAAACTGCTCGATACGATCGACGATTTCAGCGCGGCTGGCGTGACCGCCGGCGGCATCGCGGTGCAGTGGGGCTACTACATGCTTTCGCCCTCGTGGCGCCCGACGATCGTCAATGCCGGGCTCGGTGCGGGTCCCGCCAATTTCGACAAGAAGAAAGTCGCCAAGGTCGCCATCCTGATGACGGACGGCCAGTTCAATACAGCGTTCGCTGGTGGTCGCGGTGCGCCGAAATCACAGAACGCCGGCCAGATGTCGCGTGGCAATGCCGAAGGCATCTGCGACGCCATGAAGCGCGACGGCATCGAGATATACACGATCGGCTTCGACCTGAACGATCCGACCATGACGGCGACCGAACGGGACCAGGCGAAAAGCGTGCTCCAGGATTGCTCCACGGCGGATACATCCTCGTTAAAGCACTACTACGAGGCCGCAACCGGTGTGGAACTGAAGCAGGCGTTCGATGACATCGTCCGGAACATCGAGAAGGTAACCGTTGCCAAATAAGCTATCGAGAACTGCGATTCAGTCGTAATCCGCAAACGGAAAAGGCCGCCGCTTCTTTCGAAGCCGGCGGCCTTCCGTGTTTCCGTC
>NZ_RZTB01000277.1:0-1323 GCF_003997735.1 Mesorhizobium sp. M7A.F.Ca.MR.148.00.0.0
TCCGAAAGGAAGGCGCTTGTGGTGTTTGTGCGCGACGAGGATGGCGCGGTCGTCGCTGGCATTTCCGGTTACACGGCCTGGGGCTGGCTCTACGTGCAATGGCTCTGGGTCGATGAGCGGCTGCGAGGCCAGCACATGGCCGGCAAGATGCTGGATGCGGCCGAACAGGAAGCCATGGCACGCGGTTGCCGGAATGCCTGGATCGACACCTTCAATCCGAATGCCGCCAAGGTCTATCAGCGTCAGGGTTACGAACCCTTTGGAACGCTCGCCGATTTCCCTATCGGCCGCAGCCGCATCTTTTTACAGAAGAGGCTGGCGTTGGTCTGATCCATCCCGGCGGAACCGGGATGGACTGTCTTCCTGCCTGACCCGCAATCCGAACGAAGGTGGTTATGGTCCGGCGGACCGCTACTCGGCCGGAACCAGGCCTGGGTCTCCCATCGGGCTTGCTCTGGTTTCCTTGCGTGCCGACGCACGGGCGAGCACGCTTTGGCGGTTTACGGATCTGCGCTCGGCATCGATGCGATGGATCAGGATTTCCGCACGCTCGATCGACCCGAGCAGGGCCAGGATCGTGCCGCGTTCGGCGGCACCGGCATTCGGTCCGAGCGCCAGCGTGCGGGCACGCAGTTCCTCGACCCCAGGCAGATTTACATGGCCGGCCGGCATCTGCGGGCTGGAAATTCCGTAAGTAGGCAAGATTTCGCGCAGCGACGTGTCGAGCTTGTTCAGCGCGACGTCGACGATGGCTTGCGCCGGGTTGCTGAACTTCTCGCGCCTGACGCGGCGCGCCACCTGATGCATCGATTCCGTCAGGGCGGCCGTGAAGTCGGCTTCCTCGATCAGGCTGGCGATCAGATCGAGCTGTTCGTAAGGCAGATCCTCCTTCATCAGCGCGGCGGTGTAGGCGCGGATATCGCGGCTGAGGATGTCGGTCGCCAGATAGTGCTTGCCCGGATCCGACGGCGCCTTCTTGGAAGAGCGTGCGATGTCGAGGAACATGGCGCCGGCCTCCAGATGGCGGGCCGTCTCTTGCTGCACGGCGGGAATGGCCTTGGCAAAATCGCTGGCCAGTTTGCGGTCGAGGAATTTCGGCGGCGAGAAATCCTCCGCGTCGTCGGCATCCGTGTGGCCGACACGCGATAGCACCCGCTCGAACACGCCGATGAACGGGAACAGCAGCACTGTGTTGAAGACGTTGAAGAAGGTCGAGTAGAGGCCGACCGCGACCGGCACCAGGGGGAAGGTCTCCTTGCCGTCGACAATCACCGGAACGGCCGGATCGCCGCCGAAGAACTGCATGGCCCATTCCAGCACCTG
>NZ_RZTB01000278.1:0-1300 GCF_003997735.1 Mesorhizobium sp. M7A.F.Ca.MR.148.00.0.0
GGTTTCGACCCTTGAAGAGCGCATGGAAGATGTTCGGGCTGTGCTGGATGCCGTCGGGTCGCAGCGCACTGTTTTGTTCGGCAGTTCCGAGGGCGGCAACATGTGCATGCTGTTTGCCGCGACCTATCCCGAGCGAACGGCAGGACTTGTGCTCAACGGTGCGTTTGCCCGGGGCATATGGTCGCCGGATTATCCCTGGGCCAAGACCAGGGAACAGATGGAAGCCGAACTCGCCATCATCGAACGCGACTGGGGCGAGCCGGCGGATCTGAGCAATGCGGCGCCGAGCTTGATGAAGGACGCATTCGAGAAGGAGTGGTTTGCTGCTTTCCTGCGCAATTCAGCCTCACCGGCCGACGCAATCTCGCTGTGGCGCTGGAGCACCGAAATCGACGTCCGCTCCATCCTTCCAGCCATTCACGTGCCGACACTTATTGTACACAGAACGGGCGATCGCTGGGTCATGGTGGAGGAGGGGCGATATCTGGCAAGGCATATTGCAGGCGCAAGATATGTCGAGCTTGCAGGCGACGACCACGTGATCTGGGGACACGATTGCGATCGCCTTATCGATGAGATCCAAGCCTTTGTTGCTGGAGCGCTGCCAGTAGGCCCGGACGAGCGCGTGCTCGTCACCGTTCTGTGCGCCGAGATCGTCGAATCGCGGCCAGAACTCGCCCATGCTGATCATGGACCGCTACTGGCGCACTGGCACAACAACGAAATAGGCGTCGAACTGGACCTTGCGGAAGGCCTAGAAATTCGACGTAGCGCAAACAGCTTCCTCGCCGTTTTCCACCGGCCGACGCGTGCGGTCCAGTGCGCGTTCGCGATCCGCAACAGGATGGAGCCATTCGGTCTTGTCCTTCGTGCCGCTGTGCATATTGGCGAGTGCGAAAAGCACGGCGATGACTTCACCGGCATCGCCATCGACTTGGCCTCGGTCATGCTTGGTCAAGCCTTGCCGGGTGAGATCATTGCGTCGCGGATAGTCCGTGATCTGGCAGCGGGTTCTGGTCTGTCTTTTGAAGAGCGTGGCCAAACAACGGTTGGTGACGCCACGGAAAGCTTGCAGTTTTATTCGGTCGCATGGTCAGCTCCCTGACGAGTTTGGAACCTTGGCTGCGTCGGCAGATCAGCAAAACCGCCGCTGCCATTTTGTGCGGTCGGTCAAGGGCTGGCCGTCACAACTCCTTCTGCGCCAATTCCCTGAATTCGTCGGGAACCGAGCGTGCCGCCTCCAGCGCCACCGTGCCGTAGCCGACGGCCTGTTTGCCGAAGCGCTCGCGGATCTTGTCGA
>NZ_RZTB01000279.1:0-1275 GCF_003997735.1 Mesorhizobium sp. M7A.F.Ca.MR.148.00.0.0
CTATACGGGGAGAGGATGCCGGCAGGCAGGTGAGGGGCGGCGCAGACGCTGGCCACTATTAACGGTCGCTGTGACGCAGTAGCATCAACCGGTCGCTGGCACGGGAAACTTACTGCCGCAGCGCGGCGGAGATGGCATCAAGGCCGCCACGCAATTCGGCTTCCGTCGGCCAGCCAAAGCCGACGCGGAAGAAGCGTTTTTCCATCTCGAACCAGTGGCCGGGTCCGACATAGGCGCCATGGTTTTCCAGCAGGTTCGCATAGAACCGGTCGAGGTCGAAGCCGGTTTCGACATTGAGGCGCGGGAAGCCGACGACGCCACCTTCGGGCCGCACCCAGTCGACCAGCGGTTCGCGATCGATCCAGGCCTGGACGATGTCGCGGCGCTTGGCCATTTCGGGCAGCAGCGTCGCCAGGAAAGCGTCCCGGCGTTCGAGCATGCCGCGGGCAATGCCTTCGTCGATGACGCTGCCGCAGATGCCGATCTGCTCCTTGGCGGCGAGGAATTTCTCTTGAAGCTCAGCGTCCCGGGTGATCAGCCAACCGATGCGGATGCCGGGAATGCCGAAGGCCTTGGACAATGACGAGACGCTGATCGCTCTCGGGCTCAGTGAGGCAGCCGTCGGCAGCCGCCGGCCGTAGGAAAGGTCGCGATAGGTCTCGTCGACCAGCAGACGGCAGCCGCGAGCCTCGGCAAGCGCCACCAGCGCATCGAGCTCGGTTCGGCTCATCATCGTGCCGGTCGGGTTGTGCGGGCAGGTGACGCTGATCAGCTTCGTGTCCGGCCGCAGCGCCGCCTTGACGCGTTCGACATCGATGGCGAAGCCTTCCTCGAAGGCCAGGTCGACAAAGCTGATGGCGCAGCCGATCGCCCTTGGGGTTTCGATGTTGGTGGCGTAGTTGGGCCTGATGACGACGAGATGGTCGTTGGCCGACAAGAGCGAGGTCGAGATGATGAACAGCGCGCCCGCGGCACCGGCGGTGACCAGGACATCATCCGGCGAAATGCCGGCGTCCTGCGCCGATATCAGCGCGCGCAACGCCTTGTCGCCGCGATGCTCGCCATAGAAAAGCGTGAGATCGGGCAGCGACAGGCCGATGTCGGAGAGCTTCTGGTCGGCGATCGAACTTTCGGAGAGATTGTAGCGGATACGGTCGTAGCCGTATTCTTCCGGCGCTTCTTTCTCGATCACCATCCTGGTGTAGTTCATGGCTCGCTCCCCTGGAGCAGTTCACCGTTTCACGGAAACGGTGACCCGCTCTAACTCCTTGTTTT
>NZ_RZTB01000027.1:0-52836 GCF_003997735.1 Mesorhizobium sp. M7A.F.Ca.MR.148.00.0.0
GAGCCGCTGGCCAAGGAGATCCGCGCCACCGAAGCGCTGATGGACCGCATTCGCAAGCGCATCGACGGCATTGAGGACGAACTGTCCAATCCGGCGGTCTACGAGAAGGATCCCTCGACGGCGACACGGCTGGCGAAGGAGCGCTCGCAACTGGCCCAGACGCTGGCCGGCCACGAGGAAAAGTGGCTGACCATGTCGGCAGAGTATGAGGAAGGCACGGCGGAGTGATTACCCTCCCCCTTGTGGGGAGGGTCGATCCGCGAAGCGGAGCGGGGTGGGGTCTGCGCCACACCCCACCCCGGCGTTACACGCCGACCCTCCCCATCAAGGGGAGGGTAAGATCTGGCCCTACACGCCGCGTCCGGAACCGGTTAACCTCGCCCCATGAACCAACACGCCAAGCTTCGCATCGGCCATTCGGCCTGTCCGCATGATTGCCCCTCGACCTGCGCGCTCGAGGTCGAGTTGCTTGACGGCAACCGCATCGGCCGCGTCCATGGCGCCAAGTCCAACAGCTACACGGCCGGTGTCGTCTGCGCCAAGGTTGCCCGCTATGCCGACCGCGTCCATCATCCCGACCGTTTGCTGAAGCCGCTGATCCGCGCCGGTTCCAAGGGCGACGGCGCCTGGAAAGAAGCAAGCTGGGAGGCGGCGCTCGACCTCGTCGCCGAAAAATTCATCGCGGCCGAGGAGAAATACGGCTCGGAGACGGGCTGGCCCTATTATTATGCCGGCACGATGGGGCTGGTGCAGCGCGACGGCATCGACCGGCTGCGCCACGCCAAGAAATACTCCGGCTTTTTCGGTTCGATCTGCACCAATCTCGCCTGGACCGGCTGGATGATGGGCGCCGGCGCCTTGCGCGGGCCGGACCCGCGCGAGATGGCGAAATCCGATTGCGTGGTGATCTGGGGCACCAATGCTGTGGTGACGCAGGTCAACGTCATGACGCACGCCATCAAGGCGCGCAAGGAGCGCGGCGCGAAGATCGTCGTCATCGACGTCTATGAGAATGCGACGATGAAGCAGGCCGATCTCGGCCTGGTGCTGAAGCCGGGCACCGATGGCGCGCTGGCCTGCGCGGTCATGCATGTGCTGTTCAGGGATGGCATGGCCGACCGCGCCTACCTCGAAAAGTACACGGACGACCCGAAAGGGCTGGAAGCGCATCTCGAGACGCGCACGCCGGACTGGGCGGCCGGGATCACCGGCTTGACGGTCGCCGAGATCGAGGCCTTCGCCCGCCTCGTCGGCACGACGAAAAAGACCTATTTCCGCCTCGGCTACGGCTTCGCGCGCCAGCGCAATGGCGCCGTCAACATGCATGCAGCGTCCTGCATCGCGGCTGTCACCGGCAGCTGGCAATATGAGGGCGGCGGCGCCTTCCATTCCAATTCCGGCATCTTCAAGCTCAACCAGGAAGTGCTCGAAGGCACCAGGATGCGCGATCCCTCGATCCGCCATCTCGACCATTCGCGCATCGGCCCGGTGCTGACCGGAGCCAGCGACGCGCTTTATGGCGGCCCGCCGGTGACGGCGATGCTGATCCAGAACACCAACCCGGTAAATGTCGCGCCGGAACAGCGGCTGGTGAAACAGGGTTTTATGCGCGACGACCTGTTCTCTTGCGTGCATGAGCAGTTCATGACCGACACGGCCAAGCTTGCCGATGTCGTTCTGCCGGCGACGATGTTCCTCGAGCACGACGACGTCTACAAGGGCGGCGGCAACCAGCACATCACGCTCGGCCCCAAGCTGATCGAGCCGCCGGAAGGGCCGCGCACCAACCATTTCGTCATCGAGCAACTGGCAGAACGCCTCGGCGTCGCCGACCGTCCGGGCTTCGGCCTGACCGAGCAGCAGCATATCGACATCATCCTGGGCAAGCGCGGGCTGGGCAGTTTCGAAAGCTTGAAGGAAGACAAGTGGGTCGACCTGCAGCCGGACTTCGACACCGCGCATTTCATCAAGGGGTTCGGCCACGCCGACGGAAAATTCCGTTTCCGCGCCGACTGGACCGGGCAGGCGGCCCCCAACCGGCCACCGAAAAGCATGGGCCTGTTCGGCCCGGTGGCGCGGCTGCCGGAATTTCCCGACCATGTCGACCTGATCGAGGTCGCCGACGAAGCGCATCCGTTCCGGCTGACCACGTCGCCGGCGCGCAATTTCCTCAACTCAACATTCTCGGAAACGCCGGTGTCGAAGGCCAGGGAAGGCCGCCCGGAACTCCTGCTGCACCCCGATGATGCCGCAGCACTTGGTCTGGCCGACGGCGACCGTGTCGAGGTCGGCAACACGCGCGGCGAAGTCGTGCTGCATGCGAAACTGTTTGACGGTATCAAGCGCGGCGTCGTCATCGCCGAAGGCATCTGGCCAAACAGCGCGCATGAGCGCGGCGAAGGCATCAATGTGCTGACCGGCGCCGACGCGCCGGCACCCTATGGGGGGGCTGCCTTCCACGACAACAAGGTGTGGCTGCGCGCGGCCGGCTAAGGTTGGCGAGAACTCCGCTCGTCTCGCGCCAGATCACACCGTTCAGGGATACGCTCAGCCGGGCAATGGCACCGTCAACCCGACCTTGACCCGGTCCATCGCAACAAAAGTTCGGAACTTGCGGACATTGTTGCTGTCGAAGAACAGTTTTCGCGTCAGCGCCTCATAGGCGGCCATGTCGGCCACGGTGATGACCAGGATGAAATCGGCCTCGCCGGTGACATAGTAGCATTGCTGAACTTCGGGGGTTGCCGAGAATTGCCGCTTGGCCGCATCGATCAGTTCGGCACGTTCGCTCTCGAGTTCCACCTCGACGAAGATGGTGATCGGCTGGCCGACCGCTGCCGGCTCGACGACCGCGACATTGCCGGCGATGACGCCGGTCTGCTCCATGCGCTTGATGCGGCGCTGCACCGCCGGCGCCGACAGGTTCACCGCCTCGCCGATCAGCCGCTGCGGCGTCGTGTTGTCGCGCTGCAGGATGGCAAGGATGGAGAGATCGAAATTGTCGAGCGAGGGTGGCGATACAGGCAATGGAGAGGTCCTAGGCGAAACAAACTTGCATTTGGGAGGCCATATTACAGCGCCCTTTGCACCGATCCTGCAATATATTCTCGCCGAATGCCAAGGAGGCCCGCCAGTGTTCCTGCTCAATCGCAATACTCTGCATCGCCTGCCACTCGATCCGGCCGATGCCGAAATCCTCGGCGTGGCCGGCGCTGACACGGTCGAGCGTTTTCTTTCCCATCGCGACAATCACCTGAAAACGCCGCTGCATGCGCTTCCGGCGTTTGCCAGCGAACTCGGAATTAGCGCTATCCATATCAAGGATGAAGGCTTTCGCCTCGGCCTCGGCAGCTTCAAGGCTCTGGGCGGCGCTTATGCCGTCTTCCGCCTGGTGCTGGAGGAGGCAGGCAACCGGCTTGGCCGGCCCGTCGATGTTGCCAATCTCGATCGGCCTGATGTACGGGCCGTCACTGCTGCGATGACATTTGCCTGTGCGACCGACGGCAATCATGGCCGCTCCGTTGCGCAAGGCGCGCAACTCGTCGGCGCGCGGGCGGCGATCTTCGTCCACGCCGGCGTCAGCGAGGAGCGCATAGCGGCGATCGCCCGCTATGGTGCCGAGATGATCCGCGTCGACGGCAACTATGATGATTCGGTCAGGCAGGCCGCCCAGGTTTCGGCCGAGAAGGGCTGGACCGTCGTGTCCGACACCTCATGGCCGGGCTATGAACGGATTCCTGGTCTGGTCATGCAGGGCTATACGGCGATCGTGCGCGAAGCGCTGCGTCAGCTCCCTCGGACACCAACCCACGTCTTTGTGCAGGCTGGTGTCGGTGGCATTGCCGCCGCGCTGGCCGGTCATCTCGCCATCGTGCTCGGTGACGCCAAGCCTACCTTCATCGTGGTCGAGCCGGCGCGTGCAGCCTGTGTTTTTGCAGCCGCCCAGGCCGGGCACCCGGTCAGGGTCGCGCATGGCCGGCCGACGGTGATGGCCATGCTTGAATGCTACGAGGCCTCCCCGGTAGCCTGGCGGGTGCTGGCGCGCGCCGCCGATGCCTTCATGACGGTGGATGAGGCCGACGCCATCGCGGTGATGCGGCGGCTGGCCCGGCCGGCCGCCGGGGATCCGGTGATCGTCGCCGGCGAAAGCGGCGGTGTTGGTCTTGCCGGGCTGATCCGGGCGATGGCCGACAACCCGACCGAGCTTGGACTGGACGGCAAATCGCGGGTGCTGGTGATCAACACCGAAGGTGCCACCGACCCGCATCGCTATGCCGAGCTGGTTGGCATGAGCCCGGCCGATGTGCTGGAAGGCAAGAGAAAAGCCGAGGCAACGGCATGATCGCCATCAATGCACAGCGCCTGCTTGGCCGTATCCGCGAACTCGGTGCCGTCGGTCGCGACCGCGAGGACAGGCTGATCCGGCTGGCCGCCTCCGACACCGACAAGCAGGGCCGCGATCTCTTCGTCGGCTGGCTGCGGCAGGCAGGGCTCGATGTCGCCATCGACCGGGTCGGCAACATATTCGGCACCTGGCAAAGCCCGGAAAGTATCGGGCAGGCGCCGCTGCTCATCGGCTCGCATATCGACACCGTCATCGATGCCGGCATCTATGACGGCTGCTACGGGGTGCTTGCCGGGCTGGAAGTGATCGAGACGCTCAAGGCGACAGGCTTTTCGCCGTCGCGCCCGATCGCGGTCGCCGCTTTCACCAATGAGGAGGGCGTACGCTACACGCCCGACATGATGGGCTCGCTGGTCCACGCCGGCGGCATCGATGCCGAAACGGTGCTGGCGGCCGTCGGCACGGACGGCAGCGTGCTGGGGCAGGAACTCGCCCGCATCGGCTATGCCGGCGACAGCGAGCCCGGCTTCCTCAAGCCGCACGCCTATCTCGAACTGCACATCGAACAGGGGCCGGTGCTGGAACGCGAAGGTTTGCCGATCGGCGCGGTGGAGAATCTGCAGGGCATCTCCTGGCAGCGCATCATCATAGACGGCGTCGCCAATCATGCCGGCACCACGCCGATGTCGATGCGCAGCGATGCCGGCCATGCCGCCGCCCGGACCATCACCTTCCTGCTCGACCGGATCAAAGCCTCGAACGCGCCGACGGTGGCGACCGTGGGTACGATCCGCTTCGAGCCGAATGCCATCAACGTCACTCCCTCGCGCGCCGTCTTCACCATCGATCTGCGCGACCCCGACGAACAGCGCCTCCAGGCGGAGGAGGCGGCGCTTGCTGCCTATCTCGAGCAGCTTGCCACCGATGAGAACGTGACGATCTCGGTCGAGCAACTGGCTCGCTTCGAGCCGGTGATCTTCGACCTTCGCATCGTCGAACGAATCGAGGCGGCCGCGAAACGCCGTGGCCTTGGCGTCAGGCGCATGACGTCCGGCGCCGGCCACGATGCACAGATGCTGGCGCGCATCGCACCGGCGGCCATGATCTTCGTGCCGAGCGCCGATGGCATCAGCCACAGTCCGCGCGAACACACCGAAGATGCCGAGCTTGTTGCCGGGGCCAACATCCTGCTTGATGTGGCCGCGCAACTGGCAAACTAGGTCAGAAGGGGCGGAAAATGTCTGAACTCGATCGCGATGCGCTGAAGCAGGAAATGATTTTCTGGCGGCGCGATCTGCACGCGCATCCCGAATTCGGTTTCGAGGAGAAGCGTACCGCAGCCTTCGTCGCCGCTAAATTGCGTGAGTTCGGCCTCGATGATGTCACCGAAGGCGTCGGCGGCACCGGCGTCGTCGGCACGCTGACGCGCGGCAGCGGCAACCGGGCGATTGCGCTCAGGGCCGACATGGATGCACTGCGCATATCAGAGCAATCGGACGCATCCTACCGATCCGGCAATCCTGGCATCATGCATGCCTGCGGCCATGACGGCCACACCACCATGCTGCTCGGCGCGGCAAAGCTGCTGGCAGGTGAGGGCGGTTTCGACGGCACCGTGCGCTTCGTCTTTCAGCCGGCCGAGGAATGGGGCAGGGGCGCACTCGCCATGCTCGACGATGGGCTGATGCAGCGCTTTCCCTTCGACGAGATCTTCGGCCTGCACAACATGCCCGGCTTGCCGATCGGGCATTTCGAGACCCGTGCCGGCCCCATAATGTCGGCCGAGGATATCTTCGAGATCGTGCTCAAAGGGCTCGGCGGCCATGCCGCGCGGCCGCATGCGGGCAATGAGACGCTGGTCGCCGCCTGCGCGCTGGTCACCAATCTGCAGACCATCGTCTCGCGCCGGCTGAGCCCGGCCGACATATCGGTGGTTTCGGTGACCGAGCTGATCACCGACGGCATCCGCAACGCTCTGCCCGGCCTTGCCCGTATCCTCGGCGATGCGCGCAGCTTCCGCCCCGAGGTCAGCGCCGAGATCGAGCGGCAGATGCGCATCATTACGCAGGGCACCGCTGCCGCCTACAATGTCGCGGCTGAGGTCAATTACAGCAGGGAGTTCGTGCCGCTGCGCAACGATGCTGAACTGGTCGATGCGGCATTTGCCGCCGCAAGGCACGTCTTCGAACCCGGCAACATCGCCGTCGCCCGCGAGCCGATGACCGCCTCCGAGGATTTCGCCCGCTTCCTCGACCATGTGCCGGGCTGCTTCGTTTTCCTCGGCAATGGCGAGGGCTCGGCGCCGCTGCACAATTCCAGCTACGACTTCGACGATGACGGGCTGCTGTTCGGCACGAATTTCCATGTCGCGCTGGTCAGGCAACGATTGGGCGGCGAGGCGGGAAGATGAAGGAGATTGCCGGGATGCTGGCCGGGACAAGCTTGTGACGGACCGGCGACCGATAGGGCAGTGCGCCTCGGTACGCTTTTAACAAAGATAATCCCCCGATGACGCAGGGGAAAGACTCAGCTAGCCTTACCTGTGCGGCGGACCTAATTATCCGCTTGGCCGGCGCTTCACTCCTCCCAAGCGGCGCCGGCCTTCTTCCCCAAAAGTCCGTCCGGGACGCCACAGCGGGTTGCGGCAGCACGCGAACCTCGCAAAGGCCAAGTTCCGCTTCCGGTTGCCTCGAGAATGCATCGGGGAGCGCTGGCGAAACCGCCCTCCATCTTCGACTGCGCGCGTGGACGATTGGCAAGGGAACCAAAGGCGGTTTCCCCGGTTGGTTCTGCTCCAAAGGAGTGTTGCACTATGTTCCGTCTGCTCGTCGCCGGCGCCTTCGCCTATGTCACTTATCGCATCGCCAGGAAGATGGTCGAAAACGTGCCCGATACGGTCGACCCGCTGCTGTTGCCGCCGTCGAAGCATGATCGCGAGACCTTGCGGCGGCAGTCGGCCGACATGGGTGTCGATCCGCAACGCTAGGCGCGATCCCTTCCGCCGGACCGGTCCTCGATCTGTTTGGGTTGGGTTTGCCCCGCATCGATATTGCGAACAAAGCAGAAACGATGCTTGATGGGCAATGAACCTCGCCACTGCTGATTCGACCTTTCGGGACCCGACCGTCCAGCCTGCCTATCTCGCCCGGCTCAACGATGCCCAGCGCCAGGCCGTCGAGCACGGCGACGGCCAGATCGCCGGTCCGCTGCTGGTCATTGCCGGCGCGGGTTCGGGCAAAACCAACACGCTGGCTCACCGCGTCGCCCATCTGGTCGTCAAGGGGGCCGACCCGCGCCGCATCCTGCTGATGACGTTTTCGCGCCGCGCCGCGTCCGAAATGGCCAGGCGCGTCGAGCGTATCGCCGGCGAAGTGCTCGGCCGCGATGCAGCTGTCATCACCGATGCGCTGACCTGGGCGGGAACCTTTCACGGCATCGGCGCGCGGCTGCTTCGCGACTATGCGCTGGAGATCGGCCTCGACCCTGCCTTCACCATCCATGATCGCGAGGATTCCGCCGACCTGATGAACCTGGTCCGCCACGAACTCGGCTTCTCGAAGACGGAAGCGCGTTTCCCCACCAAGGGCACCTGCCTTGCCATCTATTCGCGCGCCGTCAACGCACAGGCGCCGCTCAACGAGGTGTTGGGTTCCGCCTTTCCCTGGTGCGCCGGTTGGGCGGAGCAACTGAAACAATTGTTCGCCGGTTATGTCGAGGCCAAGCAGGCGCAAAACGTGCTCGATTACGACGATTTGCTGCTCTACTGGGCGCAGATGGCGGCGGAGCCCGAGATAGCAGCGCATCTGGGCGGGCGTTTCGATCATGTGCTGGTCGATGAATACCAGGACACTAACCGCTTGCAGGCTTCGATCCTGATGGCGCTGAAACCCGACGGCGCCGGGCTGACGGTGGTGGGCGACGATGCGCAGTCGATCTATTCGTTCCGTGCCGCCGAGGTGCGCAACATCCTCGACTTCCCCAACCAGTTCGCGCAAGCCGCCGACGTCGTGATGCTGGAGCGCAATTACCGCTCGACCGAAACCATCCTGGCGGCCGCCAATGCGGTGATCGGCGAAGCCTCGGAGCGCTTCACCAAGAACCTGTGGTCGGAGCGCAAGTCCACCGACAGGCCAAAACTGGTGACCGTGCGCGACGAGGTCGAGCAGGCCAATTTCGTCTGCGATACCATCCTGGCCGAGCGCGAGGCCGGCACGGCACTGAAATCGCAGGCGGTGCTGTTTCGCGCCTCGCACCACAGCGGCCCGCTGGAGATCGAGCTGACGCGGCGCAACATTCCCTTCGTCAAGTTCGGTGGTCTGAAGTTCCTCGATGCCGCCCATGTCAAGGACGTGTTGGCGGTGCTGCGCTTCGCCGAGAACCCGCGCGACCGGGTCGCCGGCTTCCGCGTGCTGCAACTGATGCCGGGCATCGGCCCTTCGGCTGCCGCGCAGATCGTCGAGACCATGACGACGGCGCTGGACGAGGCCATGGGGCTGGCCGGCTGGCGTCCGCCGCAACGCGCCGCGGATGACTGGCCGGGCTTCGTCTCGCTCTATTCCGGCCTGCGCGCCGGCGCCAAATGGCCGGCCGACCTCGAACAGATCAGGCTGTGGTATGAGCCGCATCTGGAGCGCATCCACGAGGATGCGACGACGCGGCGCGCCGATCTCTTGCAACTTGAGCAGATCGGTTCGGGCTATGCTTCGCGCGAACGCTTCCTGACAGAATTGACGCTCGATCCGCCAGACGCCACCAGTGAGCAGGCCGGGCCGCCGCATCGCGACGAGGACTATCTGATCCTGTCGACCATCCATTCGGCCAAGGGCCAGGAATGGAAGAACGTCTTCGTGCTCAACACGGTCGACGGCTGTATCCCGGCCGATCTCGGCGTCGGCACCAAGGAAGACATCGAGGAGGAGCGCCGGCTGCTCTACGTGGCGATGACGCGGGCCAAGGACAATCTCAACCTGGTCATGCCGCAACGCTTCTTTCCGCACGGCCAGGCGGCGCGCGGCGACCGCCATCTCTATGCCTCGCGCACCCGCTTCATCCCGGCTTCGATCGTGGCTGCGTTCCAGCAGGTGTCCTGGCCGAGCGCACAGGCGGCACAGGGCAGGGCGGCTCGGCCGGAGGTGCGCGTCGACATCGGCGCGCGCATGCGCGGCATGTGGAAATAAATAGCCGCGGGATAGCGCCATGTCGAAAACACCGGTCAGGGTCGCCGTCGCGGGTGCGCTGGGCCGCATGGGCCGCGAGATGGCGTCCGCCGTGCACGGCGACGCGCGGCTGGCGCTCGCCGCCCGCTTCCACCGGCCGGGCAGTATCGGCGAAGGGCTGGTGAGCCGCGACGAGGCGCTTGCCGTGGCCGACCTGGTCATCGACTTCACCACGCCGGCTGCCTCGGCTGATCTGGCCAGCATTTGCGCCGAGCGCGGCGGGCCGGCCCTGGTCATCGGCTCAACGGGCTTCGATGCTGCTGAATTGGCTGTTATCGCCGACGCCGCGAAAACGATTGCCATCGTGCGTTCCGGCAGCTTTTCGCTGGGGCTCAACATGCTGGTCGGACTGGTCGAGCAGGCGGCGCGGGCACTCGATCCCGGTGACTGGGATGCCGAGATTGTCGAGGCACACCATCGCCACAAGGTCGATGCGCCATCGGGGACGGCGTTGATGCTGGGGCATGCCGCAGCCGGCGGACGCGGCATCGACCTAGACACGGTCGCAAGGCTTGCACGCGACGGCGTCATCGGCGCGCGGCCGACCGGCGAGATTGGCTTTGCGGTGCTGCGTGGCGGCAGCATCATCGGCGAACACAGCGTCAGCTTCTGCGCCGAGGGCGAGACCTTGACCTTGTCGCATGCAGCCGGCGACCGCGTCATGTTCGCACGCGGCGCCAACGCCGCGGCACTCTGGGTGGCTGGACGTCCGCCCGGCGAATATGACATGCGCGACGTGCTTGGGTTCAACGCCTCGTGATGAGCAGTCCCGCCTGATTTCGTCTATTTCCACTCATCGAACGGCTGAAAGCCAGCTGAAAGCTTGTGCATGCCATGACGGGGGCCGCGGTGTTCACCGCGTGACCGGCCCTGGTGGCCGGTGAGGAGGAAATGCGGCGCAGCCTTTCGGCGCGCCGCCCCAGGTGGAGGAAGTTTCGTGACAGGTATCATCTCGAAGTGTGCCTTGCGTTCAGCGGCGCTGGCGTTGGCCATCGCCGTAACGGGTGCCACGGCGGCATCGGCGGCCGACAAGATCACCATCATCGTCGGCGGTATGGAAAAGCAGATCTATCTGCCGGCCGTGCTCACCCAGCAGCTCGGCTACTTCAAGGATCAGGGGCTCGATGTCGAACTGGTCAACTCGCGCGCCGGCGTCGAGGCCGAGAATGAATTGCTGGCCGGCGCCGTGCAGGGCGTCGTCGGCTTCTACGACCACACCATCGACCTCCAGTCGAAGGGCAAATACATCCAGTCGATCGTCCAGTTCGGCCAGGCGCCTGGCGAGGTCGAGCTGGTCTCCGCCAGGCACTCCGAGATCAAGTCGCCAGCCGACTTCAAGGGGGCCACGCTTGGCGTCACCGGCCTCGGCTCGTCGACCGATTTCCTCAGCCAGTATCTGGCCGTGCGCAATGGCCTGAAGCCCGGCGACTATACGCTGCTGCCGGTCGGCGCCGGCAACACCTTCATCGCCGCCGTCAAGCAGGATCAGATCCAGGCGGGCATGACCACCGAGCCGACCATTGCCCAATTGCTCAAGACCGGCGAGGCCAATGTCCTGGTCGATATGCGCACCCCGGAAAAGACCAAGGAAGCGCTGGGCGGCCCCTATCCGGCGGCGTCCTTCTACGTCCAGTCCGCTTGGCTCGAAGACCACAAGGATGAGGCACAGAAGCTCGCCAATGCCTTCGTCATGACGATGAAGTTCATCGCCACCCATTCGGCCGAGGAGATCGCCGACAAGATGCCGAAGGACTATTACGCCGGCAACAGGGATCTCTACGTGCAGGGGCTGGCCGGCGGCAAGGCGATGTTCACGCCGGACGGCCGCATGCCGGCCGACGGCCCGCCGACCGTGCTCAAGGTCCTCTCGACATTCTCCAAGAGCCTGCAGGGCAAGCAGATCGACTTGTCGAAGACCTACACAACGGCATTCGTCGACGCCGCCAAATAAGCCTCGTCCCCAACGGTGCGGGCTTCCCGTCTTCGTCCATCGAAGAACAATAGCTTGCGCCGTTTGCCTAAATCAAACCGGCATCGGCACAGCCCTTGCCGGACCATCTGGAGACCGCGGCCGCGCTGTGGCTCCTTCCCCATTGCGACAGGAGAGTGCCATGCAACTGCAACCCATGGCGGCCGAGAGACTGTCTCAGGCCGCGCCGCCAGCCGATGCCGCGATCGCCATCGACGATGTGACACTGCGCTTCGTCACACCGGACGGCCACATGATGACGGCGATCCGCGATTTCACCATGACCGTGGCGCGCGGCGAATTCGCCTGCGTCGTCGGGCCGACCGGCTGCGGCAAGTCGACGACGCTCAACCTCGTCACCGGCCTGTTGCGGCCGACGACAGGCAATGTCCGGGTCATGGGCAATCCCGTCAACGACATCAGCCGCGACATCGGCTTCGTCTTCCAGGCCGATGCGCTGTTTCCGTGGCGCAGCGTCATCGACAATGTCGCCGCCGGTCCGCTCTATCGCGGCACGCCCAAGGCGCAGGCCTATGAGCGGGCGCGCGACTGGATCGCCCGTGTCGGCCTTGGGCGCTTCGAAAAGCACTATCCGCACCAGCTATCCGGCGGCATGCGCAAGCGCGTCGCACTCGCCCAGACCTTCATCAACCAGCCCAAGATCCTGCTGATGGACGAGCCCTTCAGTGCGCTCGACATGCAGACGCGCACCGCCATGCAGGACGAACTGCTGGGCCTGTGGTCGGAGCAGAAGTCTTCCGTCGTGTTCGTCACCCACGACCTGGAGGAGGCGGTGGCACTGGCCGACAAGGTTTATGTGCTGACGGCGGGACCGGGCACGGTCAAGAGCGTCTACCGCATCGACCTGCCGCGTCCGCGCGTCATGGCCGACATTCGCTACGACCCGAAATTCGTCGAGATCGCCAAGGTGATCTGGAACGACCTGCGCGAGGAAGTGCAGCTCGGCCAGAGCCGCACCTTGCAAACCGGCCATTGAGAGGGACACAGCCATGACCGCCATCTCTTCAACCGCCGATCATGCAGCAGTCCGAGACGCCTCCATCGCGGTCGCCGAAGGCCGGGCGAGGGCGCGGCTGCGCCGCCGCCATGCGCTGGTCATCGGCCTGCGCCTGGCTATCCTCGTCGTCTTCCTCGGCCTGTGGGAACTCGGCGCCGACTACAACATCATCGATCCGTTCTTCTTCGCCAGCCCTTCCGGCATCTGGGACCAGATCTGGGTGTGGGTCACCGAAGGCACGTCGCAAGGTCCGCTCTGGGTGCAGATCTATGTGACGCTGGAGGAGACCTTCCTCGGCTTCGTCATCGGCGCTGTTGGCGGCATCGCCGCCGGCATCATCCTGGGCCGCAATCGGCTGCTGGCGGACGTCTTTTCCATCTACATCAAGATCGCCAATTCGGTGCCGCGTGTGGTGCTGGGTTCCGTGTTCATCATCGCACTCGGCCTCGGCATGGCCTCCAAGGTGGCGCTCGCCGTGGTGATGGTGTTCTTCGTCGTTTTCGCCAACGCCTTTCAAGGCGTGCGCGAAGCCGACAGGGCGATGATCGCCAACGCCCAGATCCTCGGCGCCTCGCCATTCCAGATCACACGCACCGTCATCATCCCGTCGGCGATGAGCTGGATCCTGGCCAGCCTGCATGTCAGCTTCGGTTTTGCCCTGGTCGGCGCGGTGGTCGGCGAATTCCTCGGCGCCAAGCAAGGCATGGGCCTGCTGATCTCGACCGCGCAGGGCGCCTTCAACGCCAATGGCGTCTTTGCCGCCATGATCATCCTGGCGGTGATGGCGCTGGTGGTGGAGTTCATCATCACTCGCTTCGAGAACTATGTCGTCAAGTGGCGGCCGGCTCCGTTCAACGAACAGGGGACCTGATTGATCAGGCCAAAGGCAACCTGACCTCGACCACCAGACCGCCGGTCGCGCCATCTCCAAGGGTGACGCGGCCGCCGGCATTTTCGACAACCTCGCGCACGATGGCGAGGCCGAGCCCACTGCCTTCCTGGGTCGAACCGGCGATGCGGTAGAAGCGCTCGAACACGTGGTCGCGTTCGTCAGCCGGAATGCCGGGCCCGTCATCGGCGACCGTCAGCACGGCTTCGCCGTCGGTGGCCGCCAACTTCACCGTGACGCTGCCGCCGGCCCGGGTGTAGCGCAGTGCGTTATCGACAAGATTGACGATCATCTCGCGCAGCATGGTGCCGTCGCCGATAACCGGCACAGGTCCGGCCTCCTCGAGGCCGAGATCGATGTTGCGACCGATTGCTATTGGCGCATGCGTTTCCAGAACGTGCCGAGCGGCTTCGGTCAGGTCGACGTGGTCGGCGCGCGGCCGCCGACTGCCCGGTTCGGCTCGCGATAGGGTCAGCAATTGTTCGGCCAGCCGTGCCAGCCTGCCGGAGCTCGCCTGCAGCGCCACCAAGGCTTCCTGGCGCGCGTCGGAGGCACTTTCGCGAAGCGCGTAGCTCGCCTGCGTCGACAGCAGCGCCAGCGGTGTGCGCAACTGGTGCGCCGCATTCGCGATGAAGCGGCGCTGCGCCGCCATCTGCGCCCGCACCCGCTCCATATAGGCGTTGAGCGCATCGATCAGCGGGCGGATCTCGCTTTGCGCACCTGGCACCTCGACAGGGTCAAGGTCGCTGCGGCTTGGCGAGCGCACCGCGTCGCGCAGCCTGATCAGCGGCGCTAGGCCACGACGCAGACCGAGCAGGACGAAGATGCCGGCAATGGCCACCAGCGCCAGTTGCTGGGCAAAGGCGCTGAGCCACAGCCGTTTCACCATCGCATCATGTCCGGCCAGCGTGACACCAACGGTGACGGATATTGGCGAGTCGCCGCCGGCGCCGACCACCGCATGACTGAATGTCAGCAGCCGCAGCGCTTGGTCGCGATAGACCGCTTCCATGCTGGGCTGCCTCGGACCCTCGGGGAGGTCGGGGTAGCCGGTCAGCAAACGCCCGCCAGCCGTCTCGACATGATAATAGACGCTGTCGCGATCACCGGTGTCGAACATCTCGATTGCCGCCGGTGGCACCGTGGCGTCGAGAACGCCATCCACTATGGCGACCTGTTCGGCAATCGCGCGTGCCGAACCGAGCAGCATTCGGTCCGTGACCAGATCGGCGGTCGCCAGCGCGCTGTGGTGACTGGTCCACAGGTTGATGGTGGCGAGCCCCGCAAGCGGCAGCACCACCCAGGCCAGCAACTGCAGGCGGAGGCTGCTAATCCTCATGGCGCAAGAGATAGCCAAGACCACGCAAGGTGGCGATCTGGACCCGAGACCCTTCGAGTTTCTTGCGCACACGGTGCACATAGATCTCGATGGCGCTGGGGTCGGCGTCGGTCTCGAAATCGTAGATCGCCGCCGACAAGGCCGCCTTGCTTACCGTGCGCCCGGCCTTGACCATCAACTGTTCAAGCACGGCATGCTCGCGCGGCGTCAGCGCCAGTGTTTCGCCTGCGAGCGAAAACAGCCGCGTGTTGGTGTCGAAGACAAGGTCGCCGCAAGCAACGACAGGCGCGGTGCGGTCATTGGCGCGGCGCAGCTGCACGCGGATGCGCGCCTCCAGTTCCTCGATCTGGAACGGCTTCGCCAGATAGTCGTCGGCGCCTTCATTGAGGCCCTTGACCCGGCCGTCGAGGCTGGCATTGGCGGTCAATACAATCACCGGCACCGCATTGCCGCGCGCCCTCAGCATGCGCAGCACTTCCAGGCCGCCCATACGCGGCAATGCCAGGTCGAGGATGACAAGTGCGTGGTCACCGGCGGCCAGCGCGTGCTCGACATCTTCGCCGTCGTGGACGACGTCGACGACATAGTTCGCCTGACGCAGGGTCTTGCCCAGCCAGTCGGCCAGTTCGCGATTGTCTTCGACGAGCAGCAGCCGCATCTCTATCGCTGTCCTGGGAAGCTGCCATCTCGCGTCTCGGAGGATGCGGCTGGCAGCGTACAATGCATACGCAGGAACAACCGATAGTATCGATCCAGCCGCAAGGCAAATAGCGGACTCGGCTGCTGCCGCCGCCTTTGAGTAGCCTGAATTCGCCCATCTTCGATAAAACCGAACCGTTCGGTTCGATTGTGATTGACGGACCGTCCATGTTTGGTGAACGTCGGCTCATTGGACGACGGCGTCATGCGCGGGGCGGTTTTCTCATAAGTATTTGATTATAATGGATAAAAAACTAACCGCCGAAGGCCTGTGCCAAATTTCAAGACCCGGATTCGAGCTGCGGAGGAACATCTTCGTGATTGGCATCCGCGACAGGGCAAACCCATCTCGGGGTGGTCCGAGCGACGCGAAATTCCTCCCAAGGGCACGCCACTAGACAGACAGAACAAAGAAATACTGGAGTAAATAAAATGACCAAGATCGCTCTTACCGCCGCCGCCATCCTCGTTGCCACGGGCACTGCTTTTGCCGGCAGCGACAATTATGGCTCTTACAATGCCAACCAGCCGGTTGCGAACCAGTCCGTGTCCAACGTCGACACCACGCACACCGGCTCGATCCCGAAGTCCGTAAAGACGCAGGGTGATGCCAATGCCAAGGTGCCGGCTCAGTCGGGCCAGGGCATCTGGGGTCGTTGACTTTCTGAAGTCTGCGACCACAAAGAGCGGTGGGCTTTGCCCGCCGCTCTTGTTTTTTATGGAACCAGCAACAATCGGGGCATCGTTTGAGCAGCCGATTTTGCGCAGTCGGCATGAACCGTTGGTTCGAAGTCTGCCGGGTGGCAGCTTGCCCGCCGCGCCCGAATTCTAGCCCAAATCCTTCGGGTGCACACAATGCGTCAGCGGGGCGCTCGACAGGCCGGACCAGTCACCTTCGAAAGCGAAGCGTGCCAGGGCTGCCGTCGGGAATTTTTCTTCAAGTCTCGCGAGCGCCTTGGCCTCCGACCCCGGCCCGGCAAGCTGTCTGGCCAACTGTTCCAAGCCCGGATTGTGGCCAATTACCAGCAAGCTGCCGCTTGAAGCGTCGGTCTGATCAATCTGGCTCAGAATATCCGCCGCTGAAGCATCGTAAAGCGCCTCGACGAATGCGATCCGGGGCTGGACGGGCCACTCGGCCGCCACCAGCCGCCAGGTGTCGCGGGTGCGCAGCGCCGGCGACACCAGCGCCAGGTCCGGCAGCCAGCCGCGCGCCGCAAGCTCGCGCCCGATCGAGCGCGCCGCCTTCACTCCGCGTTCGGCCAAAGGCCGGTCGAAATCATCAAGGCCAGGGTCGTCCCAGCTGGATTTGGCGTGACGAAGTAGGAGAAGCTGTTTCATCGTCACGCTCTCGCCTCACGGCGTGATGCGCGCCAGATGCTCGAGGTCGGTTTCCTCGCGCAGCGGGTCGGGGGCCATCACCACCGAAGTGCCGTTGTCGGCATCGTCGGCGAAGTGGGCAAGCACGGTGCGGCCGGCCTCCATGCGCGCCTTGCCTTCGGCAACCAGTCCCAATGCCAGCGGATAGAGCCGGTGCTCGGCCTTCAGCACGCGGGCCGCCAAAGTATCGGCGGTGTCGCCGACCATCACCGGCACGGCCGCTTGCGCGATGATCGGGCCGTCGTCCATCTCGGAGGTGACGAAGTGCACGGTGCAGCCATGGATGCGGATGCCGGCGGCCAGTGCGCGCACATGGGTGTCGAGCCCCTTGAACGCCGGCAGCAGGGCAGGGTGGATGTTGATCATGCGGCCCTGCCATCTCTGGACGAAGCCGGGGGTGAGGATGCGCATATAGCCGGCCAGCGCCACGATCTCGGCGTTGAAGGCCGCGAGCGCCGCGTCTATTGCCGCGTCATGCGCCTGCTTGCTGCCATGGTCGGCACGCGAGACGATCTGCGTGGCGATGCCGCGCGCTCTGGCGATGCCGAGCCCGGCGGCGTCCGCCTTGTCGGAAATGACACCGACGATCTCGGCCGGGAACGCCGGGTCGCTGGCCGCGGCAATCAGCGCGGTCATGTTGGAGCCGCGCCCCGAGATCAGGACGACGGTGCGTTTCCTCTGCGCGTTCATAGGCCGATCGAGCCCCGATAGATGACGCCGGCGTCGCGGCGCGGCACGATGCGGCCGATCGGCGTCACCGTCTCGCCGGCCTCCTGCAGCACGGCGGCGACCTGTGCTGCCTGACCGGATGCGACTGCCAGAATCATGCCGATGCCGCAATTGAAGGTGCGCATCATCTCGTCCGGCGCCACGCCGCCGGTCTTGGCCAGCCACGAAAACACGGCAGGAACGTCGATCGCTTCGAGATCGAGTTCGGCCGAAAAATCCTTGGGCAGCACGCGCGGGATGTTTTCCGGGAAGCCGCCGCCGGTGATGTGGGCGAGCGCCTTGATACCATGCGTGTTGCGGATCGCCTTGAGAATCGACTTCACGTAGATGCGGGTCGGCTCGAGCAGCGCCTCGGCCAGAGTGGCCTCGTCGTTGAACGGCGCCGGATCGCTCCACGACAGACCGCTGACGGCGACGATGCGGCGCACCAGCGAATATCCGTTCGAGTGCAAGCCGGAGGAAGCCAGGCCCAGCAGCACGTCGCCTTCGACAATATCGTCGGTGGGCAGCAATTGGCCGCGTTCGGCGGCGCCCACCGCAAAGCCAGCGAGGTCGTAATCATTGCCGTGATACATGCCGGGCATCTCGGCCGTCTCGCCGCCGATCAGCGCGCAGCCGGCCTGGCGGCAGCCCTCGGCAATGCCGCCGACGATTGCGGCGCCCTGATCGGGATCGAGCTTGCCGGTGGCGAAATAGTCGAGGAAGAACAGCGGTTCGGCGCCTTGCACGACGATGTCGTTGACGCACATGGCGACGAGGTCGATGCCAATCGTGTCGTGCTTGCCGGCATCGATGGCGATCTTGAGCTTGGTGCCGACGCCGTCATTGGCCGCCACCAGCACCGGGTCGGTAAAGCCCGCGGCCTTGAGGTCGAACAGGCCGCCGAAACCGCCGATCTCGCCGTCGGCGCCCGGCCGGCGCGTCGCGCGCACCAGCGGCTTGATCTTCTCGACCATGAGATTGCCCGCGTCGATATCGACACCGGCCTCGGCATAGGTGAGCCCGTTCTTGCGCTTGTTCACGTCGCGCTTGCTCATTTCGGGTGCCCGTTCAACAATTTTCCTTGTCGCGGGCTCTTCGCATGAACGGTTTCTGTCCGCAAGGATAACGGCCATTTCGGCCCATAAAACCGTGGACAGGGCGCGCATATAGGCGCTCGTGATTGGCGAAAGCCAAGCTGAAAGCCGCTCTCCCGTGCGGGAGATCGGCAGCTTCTCTCTTGTTGCCACCCGCTATCTTCATCATCTATCTCCGACCAAGAGGAGGTGCCAAGCATTTGACCATCCCCAACCTGATCACCATCCTGCGCCTTATCCTGGTGCCGGCGGTGGTGCTGCCGATGCTGCAGGCGCGCTGGGACTGGGCTTTTGCCGGGTTCCTCGTCGCCGGCATTTCCGACGGCGTCGACGGGTTCATCGCCCGCCGTTTCAACCAGCAGTCCACGCTCGGCGCGTATCTCGACCCGGTGGCCGACAAGCTGCTGCTGGTTTCGGTGTTCGTGGTCATGAGCTTCATCGGGCAATTGCCGCTGTGGCTTGTCGTCATCATGGTCTCGCGCGACGCGTTGATCGTCTGCGCGGTGGTGTTGTCCGCCGTCATGACCCATCCGGTCGAGATGAAACCGTTGTTCGTGTCGAAGGCCAACACCGCGATCCAGATCGTGCTGGCCGCGCTTGTGCTGGGAGAACTTGCCCTTGACGTTCACCTCGACCCGCTGAGGTCAGCCCTCATATTGCTGTCCGGGGTCTTGACCGTGGCTTCGGCCGCAGCCTATCTCGTGACTTGGCTGAGGCACATGAGCGGCTATGGCGAAGGCTCCACTCCGGACATCTGAGGCAGAAGCGGCAGCGATCGAGGCCGCGGCCGCCAACATCGCCGCATCCGCGACCTTTCGCCGGCAGATCTTCTTCTGGCTGGCCGGTGCCGCGCTGCTGGCGCTTTTCCTCTATGTTTTCAGCGCCATCCTGCTGCCCTTCGTCGCCGGCATGGTGCTGGCCTATTTCCTCGATCCCGTTGCCGACCGGCTGCAGCGGCTCGGCCTGTCCCGTTTCATGGCGACGGTGGTCATCCTCATCACCTTCCTCATCGTGCTGGTGCTGGCCTTTGTCATCCTCATTCCGGTTCTGGCCACGCAGATGGCCGATTTCGCCGGCAAATTGCCGGAATATCTGACCCGGCTGCAAAGCCTGATCACCTCGTTCGATCCGAAATGGCTGGAACAGAAGTTCGGCGTCAACGCCAATAGCTTGCGCGACGGGCTGAATTCGCTGCTGACCTCGGGCTTCGGCCTGATCACCACCGTGTTCACGTCGCTGTGGAGCTCCGGCATGGCGCTGGTCTCGGTGGTCAGCCTGTTCGTGGTGACGCCGGTGGTCGCCTTCTACATGCTGCTCGACTGGGACCGCATGGTGGCGGTCATCGACGGTTGGGTGCCGCGCGACAACGTCCAGACCGTGCGCGCCATCGCTCGTGACATCAACACCGCCACGGCTGGCTTCGTGCGCGGCCAGGGCACGCTGTGCCTGGTGCTGGGCGCCATGTATGCCACCGGGCTGACGCTGACCGGACTGAATTTCGGCATCCTCATCGGCCTGTTCGCCGGGCTGATTTCCTTCATCCCCTATGTCGGATCGCTGACCGGGCTGGTGCTGGCCGTCGGCGTCGCCTTCGTCCAGTTCTGGCCGGACTGGACGATGATCGTCGCGGTCGCGGTCGTGTTCTTCATCGGCCAGTTCATCGAGGGCAACATCCTGCAGCCGCGGCTGGTCGGCAAGAGCGTCGGCCTGCACCCGGTATGGCTGATGTTTTCGCTGTTTGCCTTCGGCGCGCTGTTCGGCTTCGTCGGCTTGTTGATCGCGGTGCCGGCTTCTGCGGCCGTCGCCGTGCTGGTGCGGTTCGCCATTGCCCGCTATCTCGAATCGCCGCTCTACAAGGGCCGCGGCGCGGCACCTGTGCCGCAGCTCCCGGTCGATCGCGGCGGCGGCCACCGCACGCAACCGCGTCGCTGAAGTGACTGCCCAGCCAACCGACCCGCCACGCCAGTTGCCGCTCGACCTCGGCCATGGCACCGGCTATTCGCGCGACGAACTCGTCGTCTCCGGCACCAACAACCAGGCGGTGGCGCTGGTCGACCGCTGGCCGGACTGGCCATCGCCGGTGGTGGTGCTGGCCGGTCCCGCGGGTTCGGGCAAGACGCATCTGGCCTCGATCTGGCGCACGCGTGCCAATGCGGTGGCGGTCGACGCCAGGCGCATCGGCGACAGCATTGCCAATCTCGGCGCGCGGCCGGCACTGATCGACGATGTCGATACCGGCGCGGTCGATGAACAGGGCCTGTTCCATCTGATCAATACGGTGCGTGGTGCCGGGTCGACGCTGCTCCTGACGGCGCGCCGCTTCCCGTCCGCCTGGCGCGTCACGCTGCCTGATCTCGCCTCACGGCTGAAAGCGGCGGCGACAGTGGAAATTCATGAGCCCGACGATCTCCTGCTCGCCGGGGTCATCACGAAACTGTTCGCCGACCGTCAGATCGAGGTCGAACCGCATGTCGTGCAGTATCTGGTCCGCCGTATCGAGCGCTCGCTGGCGACAGCGATGCGCGTGGTGGAGCGGCTCGACCGGACCGCGCTCGAACGCAAGACGCCGATCACCAGGGCGCTGGCAGCCGAAACCGTCAACGCCATGGATGAAGGGCAGGGCGAATTCGAGATTTAGCTGAGAGGTCAGTCTCAGAGCCACATTCTGGCGAAATGACGGACGGCGAGGTAGACGGCCGAGTGAGCGGCGATATAGCCGGCGGCGACCAGCACAAACATTCCGATACTGACACGCCAGGAGCGGGAGACGACGGCGCCTGGGGCCTGCCTCGCCTGTCTGCGGCTTTCACGGTTGTTCCACATCGCCAGCGCGGCGCAGGCAATTGCCCACGTCACCATGAACGGAACGGTGATGCCGGCATAGGCAAAGTAGGCCGGTCCGAAAAGCGACACCCAGGCATCCATTCCAAGCATCTGAATCCCCTGTTGCCGAACCGGCCACGGATCCATGACCGGAGCCGGAGCAAGTGACCATATGGCTGCGCCGGGCATTGGGCTATGAGGGGATGGTCGGAGTGGAGAGATTCGAACTCCCGACCCTCTGGTCCCAAACCAGATGCGCTACCAGGCTGCGCTACACTCCGAACGGTCTGTTGCCTATTCATTTCGGTGGTGCATGGCAAGTGCAAAAACCTGCGAGAGCAAAAACCTTGCCGCCGTGCGCATTGCGCAGTAATGACGGGCGAAGGGTGGCGATGCTGCCTTGCACAAGAACGAGGTGGCCATGTCCGCGCGCATTTTCAGCCCAGCCAAAACCGCGATGCAGTCCGGCAAGGCCAAGACCGGCCACTGGGTGCTGGAATTCGATCCCGAGACGCGCAAGAAGATCGACCCGCTGATGGGCTATACGACGTCGGCAGACATGAGAAGCCAGATCAGGCTTAGCTTCGACACGCGGGAAGAGGCGGTAGCCTACGCCGAAAAGCAAGGGCTCGCTTTCCGCGTCGAAGAGCCGAAAGAGACCAAGCGCCGCCAGATTTCCTATGCGGAGAATTTCCGCTATGACCGCAGGACGCCCTGGACGCATTGAACGGCGGTCAGTGCCAAGATATCCAGCCGGCCCAAAGGCCGGCCAGCGGTCCCGTAGCTCAGCTGGATAGAGCACCGGCCTTCTAAGCCGATGGTCACAGGTTCGAATCCTGTCGGGATCGCCAAGCCTTTCGGTCCGTTCCGGACACATAGGTTACGGTTTATCCGGAGACATGGGCTTTCAGAGAGCGGCATCGGGCCTCGTGCGCTCAAACCGCCGCCGCCAGAAGCAGCGTTACCCCCAAAACCGTCGACGCATAGATCGTCGCTAGAAGCACGATCGGCCGAGGATACTCGGCGGGTGTCGCGAGGCCGGCAAAGTCGGGATTTCGGGTTTCGGTGCCGGGCCACGGGACGTCGTCGTCGTCGGCGGCGTTGTCATTGCAAGCGCGCACAGAAAAACGCCGGGCTATATCGGCGGCGATCAGAGGATCGTCCGCCACCAATTTCGACCAGTCCGAAACAATGCCGATTTCACGTTTGAACATCGCTCGCCTCCCGTTTGCGCTCTAACAGCGATATCTAAATTATGTTCCACCGATAGTTTGACGAGGCGGACCGCTCTTGGTCACTGCGGCCTTCTGATTGACGAAAATCACGCCTGCTGCCTCCAACCCTCGACGGATGGCAGCCAGCTTGGCCGAACTCGGAATCCTTCGTCCGCTCTCGAAACTGCCAATCGTTCCTTCGCTGAGGCCGCACTTCGCGGCGAGTCGCACCTGCGACCATTTCAGCATCGCTCGTGCGGCTCTGCACTGCTGGGATGTAAGGGGCTGGATCCCTGAAACGGTGGAGCTTCGCTTGTTCACATCCTCAGATCCCTTCGCTTCGGCGGGACATGGCTTTGCACCAGGCGCACCTTGTCCCTATCCACTGTGACCATTGTCCCGAGCGATACCGTGACCTTGTCGCCGTCGATCCGCGTAACCCCGCCGGATAATTCCATCAGCTGGCCCTTGGTCAGCCTGGTCGCCGGATCAATGACCGAATGCGGAAAATTGTAACCGGGGATTGACACGCTGACGCGGTCTTCCGTGACGCGCTTCAGCACCGTCGCCATGACCGCCACTTCGTCGCCGACCTTTATTGCCATGCCACTGATTCTGGGGCGTCATCTGCCGGCGTCAAGGATTAGCTAGGGCTGATATAGCAAAATCGCGGAATCAGCTTTCTTCATGCAGGGTCGCCCCCGACAGCGGCAAATACCGCAAGCCGTCCAATCCTGTTCGGTGATGAGGCGTTGGCGTGGCTCGGGCAGCCGCCCGGCGCCAGCGTATTATTTCGTGACTCCGCCTTTTCGGAACCTTCCTGCGCACAGCGCGTTCGGCCCGCTGTATTCGAGGACCCTCATATAAAAGTGGACAGGCGGGAGGCAAACAAGGGTGGGGAGGAGTGTTGCCATGTCGAAGCGAGAAATAGGCATATCTTCGGCTCTGGATCGGCGCATCGCCGATCTCAAGGCCAAGATGCAGGACGCCCGGATCACGGAATATGAAATGAAAACCTTTCAAAAAGTGGCTTCAGCCATGGGAGGCGACGGAGGCTCCCTGCGCCTCGATGCCGACGACCTGATCGCGGCATCCTTTGTCGTCGATGCGCTGAGTGAGTCAACGCTCAACTGACGACGCGGTCTGGTTCGCGCGCCGTTTTGCCCTTGTCCGGCCGGCAATTGGCCCACGCCTTCAAGCTCTGAAACAGGATGGCTGCTTCCAGCGGCCGTCTTGTGGCACGTTTGCGCAAGCCTCTGTCGCAAGTCACCGACCGGGGCTGGCGGGTGGATTTGATTCCGCCGCCCGACAGAAATTGGAGGGAAAGTCTTATCAATTTGTTTGGGTTGGTACGTCATAGTAGCGACGGCTAACGGAGTTGAACGCGATGAAGCTCGATCTGTCGCCGACGAGCTGGGGCAGGGTGATCGCTGTCACGGTAGTCGGTACGGCATTCTTCATTGCCGTGGCGTTCTTCGTCGATTCCTTCAATTTCCCCTATCTTTCGCCCGAGGCCGTGTGGCGGGCGAAGATGACCGACTTGTTGCTGCCTTTGGTGCTGGGCGGCTCGTTTCTGTTTTTCCTGATGTGGAAGATTCGCCAGCTGGCCATCGCGCAGCGCGATCTCAGCGTCATCGCCGCGACAGACAGCCTGACGGCGGTGCTGAACCGTGGCGCCTTCTCTATGCTGGTCGAAGCCTATCTCGAGCAGACCCGAAAGCAGGAGCAGACCCGTTCGGGGGCGCTGCTGATCATCGACGCCGACCACTTCAAGTCGATCAATGACCGCCTGGGTCACGATTGCGGCGACCAGGCGCTCAAACTGATAGCGCAGGCGATCAAAGGGCAACTGCGTGGCGGCGATATCGTCGGCCGCATCGGAGGCGAAGAATTCGGCGTGTTTCTGCCCGGCGTGGACCCCTCGCAATCCTGGGTGGTCGCCGAAAGCATCCGCCGGCGTATCAGGGAGATGGAATTCTCACCCGGCGGCAGGCCTTGTCCGCTTTCCGTCAGCATCGGCGGCACAAGCTTTACCGGCCCGATCACCTATGAGGAAATCTTCTCCGCTGCCGACAAAAGGCTTTACACGGCCAAGTCGAACGGACGCGATCAAGTCAGCTTCGATCCGGCCGGAACGTCTCCGGCGCCTCCGCCTGGGGTTGCCACCGTGCATTGACGGCAGAAACTTGCAGATTATTGGATCGGGAAGCGCAGACCGCTCCTCTACGCTTTCAGAGCTTACAGTCATGTGCAGGAAATCCGATCTTTACGGATAGCATGCCGGCTCGATAGGCCATGGACGGCAACCGCTTGACGGTATATTCCCCCGCATTGGCGATGTTTCGTTGTTGGTAGAAACGGTTCTGACTCCTGAGTTTCTATGCGTTCCGGCCGACTTGCGATCATGATTTTTGATGCTGGCGGGCATGTGGCGGGAACGGTCAGGTAAGCACAGCTATTATGATCCATTTGTTCAACGGCTTTCAGGATCCCTTTGGCGGCAGTGATCTCAAGACCTTGGAACTCTATCGGCTGTTGAGCGCCGATTCGGAAGTGCGCCTTTGGGCTGCGTCATCGAGGGCTTCAGATGAATTAATGCGGCAATTCCCGATACGTCGTATTTCCCCGCTTACGCGAAAAGTTCCGGATGGCGGCACTTACGTCTTTCTCGGAGCGCATTGGCGCAACAAGGTGTGGCCTTACCTGATCCCACGGCCGCGCCGGCTGATTTACGACTTCAACACCCTTCATCCGAAGGTTCTCAACCTTACCACGCGCATGCCTCGGAGCCTGGGATGGCCCGCCGTCGAGATAGTGCTTGTTTCTGATTTCCAGAAGCGATTGCTCCAAATCGAAGGCACCGTGCATCCGTCTCCGATCGAGATCGAACGTTTTTCACCCCGGCGTCTGGCTTCGGATCGTCCGTTCACCGTCGGACGCTTGAGTCGCGACGGGCCGGGCAAACATCATGCCGATGACATACCCCTCTACGAGACATTGCTGGCCGAGGGCACAGCCTTGCGGATTCAGGGCGGGGCAGGGCTCAAGGACAGCCTCATGCCGCATCCGCAACTCGAACTGTTCCCACCCGGCCGATTTTCCGCCGAAGAGTTTCTGCAGACGCTCGACGTGTTTTATTATCGCACCGGTTGGCACGTGGAAACCTTCGGTCGCGTCGTGTTGGAGGCGATGGCCTGCGGTTTGCCTGTGGTCTGCCATTCCCATGGCGGCTATTCCGACCACATAAGGCATGGCGAAAACGGTTTCTTGTTCGAGACGACTGAACAGGCGTTACGCATCCTTGCCGATCTCAAAGCCGATCCGACATTGCGGGCGACAGTGGGAAAAAGGGCGAGGGAGTCCTTCGAGCAGATCTATTCTTCCCAAGCTGTGCGACAGAGGCTGGATTTCTATTTGCGTTAGCCCGGCGTCTGAAACCGTCTGCCCGGCCGGTTTGGCATCCAGCTCGACATCGCGTTAAAGGGTGAGCACCCGAATGGCCTCCGGGTGGGTGGCAGGCTTCGGCGCGGAAACAGACTGGGCAGGACTTCTATCGATGACATTGATGGGCGCGGCGGCACTGCTGATCCTGATCCTGACTTACGCCGGTGTCGCCATTGGCCGCATCCCCGGTCTGCGCCTCGACCGGGCAGGGATCGCGCTGCTCGGCGGGGCCGCGATGATCGCCATCGGCGCGCTCAGCATGGAGGATGCCTACCGGGCGATCAATTTCGACACCATCACGCTTCTGCTCGGCATGATGATCGTGGTGGCGCATCTGAAAGTGTCAGGCGCCTTTCGCGGCCTTGGCGCCATCGCCATCGAACACGCGCACGCCCCCTTCATGCTTTTGGTGATGGTGACGCTGCTGACCGGCGTGCTGTCCGCCTTCCTGGTCAACGACGCCATCTGCCTCGTCATGGCGCCGATCGTCGTCCATGTCACCCGGGTGATCAAGCGCAACCCGATCCCCTATCTGATCGCCACCGCCACCGCGTCGAATTGCGGCAGCGTCGCTACCATCACCGGCAATCCGCAAAACATGGTCATCGGCGCGCTGTCGGGCATTTCCTATCCGGCCTTTTCGGCAGCGCTGGCTCCGGTCGCCCTTTTCGGCCTCGTCGCGGTCGTTGTCATCATTCGCATCGTCTACCGGGCCGAATTCGCCCGAACGGTCCAACTGACGCCCGAGGTCTCGCGTGGCCGCATGCACAAGGGGCAGGTGCTGAAGGCGGTGGTGGTTTGCATCGGACTGGCAATCGCCTTCTTCGCCGGTGTGCCTGTCGCCAAGGCCGCGCTCATCGGCGGCGCCATCCTCTTGCTTACCCGGGCGATCAAGCCGGAACGCATCTACCGCGAGATCGACGGTCCGCTGCTGTTCATGTTCGCCGGTCTGTTCGTGGTCGTCGCCGGCGCCGAAAAGACGCTTCTTTCGCCAGACATGATCGCCTCGGCAAAGAACCTCGGGCTGGACGATGTCTGGCGTCTGTCCGGATTCACCGCGGTGCTTTCCAACATCATGAGCAATGTCCCGGCCGTGCTGGCGCTGCGGCCTTTCATACCCGGCCTGGAAAACCCCGAGCGCGCCTGGCTGGTCGTCGCCATGAGCTCGACACTGGCCGGCAATTTCACGCTGCTGGGTTCGGTCGCCAATCTGATGGTCGCCGAACAGGCACGCGCCGCCGGCACGACGCTGTCGTTCGGCGCTTTTTTCAAGGTCGGCTTGCCGCTGACGCTGATAACGCTGGCCGCCGGCACCGCATGGCTGGCGTTTGGGTTCTAATGCATGTCGCCCAAAAGTGGCCCCGGTTTTGGCGCAACGACATGCATAAAACCAAAGGCTTAAAGCGCGTCGCGCTTTAGACCTGGCTGCCTGAAATCCGCGCCCGCACCAGCGTCGCCGCGGCGCGGCCGGCGGCCTCGATGTAATCGGGGTTGCGGTGGATCAGCATGATCGAAAAGCAGCCGTCGATCAAAAGCACGATCTCGCGTGCCAAGGCAGGCGGCTCGCCGACGCCGTGGTCCGACAAGGCGCCGGCCAGCCATGTTTCGAAATTCAGCTTGTGCCGCGCGCCGACCTTGACCGCCGGATGTCCGGGCATCGAGGCGAGTTCGGCGGCCGTGCGCAGGAAGCCGCATCCTTTCCATTTCGGGTGACGAGCGGACCTCGCCAGATTGGTGAAGATCGCCTCGACCTTGCGATCCGCGCCGCCTTCGGCGGCATCGAACCAGCCGGCCATCCGCCTCAGATTGGGTTGGTCGCGGCCATCGAGATAGGCGGCGATGAGGTCGTCCTTGCTCTTGAAATGGTAGTAGAGCGTGCGCTTGGTGAGACCCGCTTCCTCGGCGACGGCATCGACGCTGACGCGACCGATTCCTTCGGCATAGAAGAGCCTGGTCGCGGCATCGACAATACGTTTGCGTGTAGGACTTTGCGTGTCAGGCATGAGCTTAGGTATACCGACTAGTGAATATACACAAGCGGAAAGGGGCATAGTCTTCCGGTCATCAGCATGATGAAGAAGGAAGAGCCAATGACCGATCTTGTCCTCAACGAAACCCGGGATGGGATTGCCATCCTCACCCTCAATCGGCCGGAGAAGCTCAACGCCTTGAACTATGCCCTGATCGATCGCCTGCTTGCGATCCTTGACGACATTGAAGTCGATGACAGCGTTCGTGCGGTCATTCTGACCGGTGCAGGGGAGCGGGCGTTTTCGGCCGGCGGCGACATTCACGAGTTCTCGGCCAGCGTGGCGCTCGGCGTAGATGTCGCGATGCGTGATTTCGTCATGCGCGGGCAACGGCTGACGGCGAGGCTGGAAGCGTTTCGCAAACCCGTCATCGCTGCCGTCAACGGCATTGCCTTTGGTGGCGGCTGCGAAATCACCGAGGCGGTGCCGCTGGCCATCGCCAGTGACCGCGCTTTGTTCGCCAAGCCGGAAATCAACCTCGCAATGCCGCCGACCTTCGGTGGAACCCAACGCCTGCCGAGGCTCGCCGGGCGCAAGCGGGCGCTGGAGTTGCTGTTGACCGGTGACTGGTTTGCGCCGCCGCGGGCGCTTGAGTTGGGTCTCGTCAACGAGGTTGTGCCGCATGCCGAATTGATGCCGGCCGCGATCGGCCTGGCCAGGCGTATCCTGCGGCACTCCGATCTGGCGATTGCCGGCATCCTCACGGCAGTGGCGCGCGGCCTCAACCAGAGCATCGCCGAAGGTTTGCTGGTCGAGGCCGAGCAGTTCGCCCGCATGGCCCCGACCGCTGATCTGCGCGAAGGGCTGAATGCCTGGATGGCACGCCGCGAGCCGGGCTATGACGGCTCGTGGACGCATATCGCGCGTCCCGACGAGGCCAGGCGAGCCTGAAGCGGGTCGCCTGAAAGGCCAGGCGACTCGCTTCAGCTCTTTGTTTTTATGCATGTCGTTCCCAAAACCGAGGTCACTTTTGGGCGACATGCACTCGTTGGCGTTGGATCAGGGCACCACCACCAAACGGCCTTTCATGTTGGGGTGAAAGCGGCAGAAATAGTCGACCGGTCCCGCGGCCTTCAATGTCAGGCTTGCGGATTTCTTCGGCGGGATCATCACTTCCCAGCCGCCTTTCACGGTGGCCGTGTGGGCGAACACATCCTTGTTCACCCACTCGATCGTGTCGCCGACCTTGGCCTCGACGGTGGCTGGCGAGAACACCAGCCTGTCGATGATGACCTGGATGGTTTCTGCTCGCGCCGGAACGGTACCGACGGCCAGCGTCAACGCAATCCACAGATGGCGTTTCGGCATGCTCCCGGTCCTTACTTGAGCCTGCCGGCGACGTGCTCGGCGTGCTGCTCATGGCCCTGGAAGATCTTCAGGCCGGTTTCCAGCAGGCTCTTCAGTTCGGCATTCTGCGCCGACGGGATCAAAAGGGTTTCGAGCGCGCCGTTGACCTGCTTGTGGTAGGCCACCTCCTTGTCGACATAGGCCTTGTCGAAGGCAGCGCCGTCGAGTTTGGCGAGCTTGGCCCGCTCCTCCGCCGCAGCTTTGGTCAGCGCCTGGCTGGTGGCGTTGTCTTCCGGCGTGACCTTGAGCTTCTTCACCAGATCGAGCGCCTGCACGTTCACGGCTTCGTGGTCGCGCACCATGTCGTTGGCGAAATCCACGACCTCCTTGGTCTTCGATTTTTCGATGGCCAGCTTGGCCGCTTCAACATCGATGACCCCGGCCGTATAGGCGATGTGGGCGATCTGCGGATCGGTTGGCTTGTCGGCGGCTTGTGCGAACGGGGCGGTGCCGAGCAGCAGCAGGGCGGCGAGCGCGGCAGTGTGTCGGATGGACATGGCATCTCCTTCGCCGGACGCTGAAAATCTCGCCGGACTGTGTTTTCGGTTGACGGTCATTGGATGCTGGCCAGCGGCAAACGTTCCCGCCAAAATCAATTGAATCCGGTGAGGCTCAGCTTTCCAGCCCGAGCCGCCGCATGACCGCGCTGGTCAGTCGTTCGCAACGCCGGCCGGCGAAGGGGAAGGCATCGAGCAGCACCGGCCCGATCTGATCGTCCAGCGCCTTGCGCACGAGGGCGCGGGCGCGGTGCAGCCTTGTCTTGACGGTTTGCGGCCGCACGCCGAGGAGATCGGCGGTCTCCTCGATGCTCAGCCCCTCGATCACCCGCGCCACGAACACCGTCCGGTAGACGTCGGGAAGGCTGTCTGTGGCCTGTTCGACCAGTTGGAGGATCTGCCTTTGCGCCATCGTCCGTTCCGGATCGTCGCTGGGGTGGAGGGGGAACCGGATGATCTCGGCTTGCGGATTTTCCGGCATTGCCACCGTTCGGCGCCTTTTGCGCAGGCGGCCGAGCGCCTCGTTGATGACGATGCGCGACAGCCATGTGGCGAGCGAGGAGTCGCCGCGAAACGCATCGAGATGGGCGAAAGCCTTGAGGTAGGCCTCCTGGACGATGTCCTCGGCCTCGCTGTCATTGCGCACGACGCCGCGCGCGATCCGGTAGAGCCGCTGATTATGTGTCTTGATGATGGTGCGGAAGGCGTCGCCGTCGCGCGCCAGCGCGCGGTGCACAAGCTGCATCTCGCCTGGCACAGCGGAAGGCACGGCCGTCAACACAGCAGGCATCGCCAGTTTCCTCAACCCAATCTCCGAACCAAGATTCTCGATCGGGAGATTGGACGCTGTCGCCGGCAAAAGGTTCCCGAAGATTTTCTGCCGGGCCCGGCGGCCGCTACCCTACAGTGCGAGCGAAGGCTTGTCAGGCAGCCTGCAGGCGCGCCGTGGCCGCCAACAGATCGGTCTGGGTGATCAGCCCGAGAATCCGCTTGTCGTCGTCGACGATGATGACCGCATGGCTGCGGCCGTCGGTGAGCACCGGCAGCAGACCCATGGCGGCAAAGCCTGCGGCGGCTGTTGCCGCGGGCGATATAACGGATCCGACCGTCCCAAAGGCCTGGGTGAGTTCGCGCAATCCCACGGTCCCTGCCAGCCTGGCTTCAGCATTGACGACCGGCAGGGTCCGGATGTTGTGGTCAAGCAGCAATTGGCGCGCCGCCTCGGTCGAGGTGTGAGCATCGACCGAGATGACATCGCGCGACATGATGTCCTCGCACAGAAGGGTCTTGTGCGCGCGCACCATCGCCTGCAATTCGACCTGCCGCAGCAGCCGGTCGAGATCGTTGCGATCGATATCGAACGTCTCGTCGAGTGCGCCAAGCGCGGCATCGATGTCTTCGGAGCGGAAGCCGACGCGCAGTTGCGCCGGCGGATCGCCGGTGCCGTGGCTGTTCGCCGGCGCTGCAACCGGCACATGCGGATAATTGCGCCGGGCCAGCCTGTGGAAGCCGTAGCCGAGCGCCACCAGCAGGATCGAGTTCAGCCCCACCGGGACGAATGGAAACAGGAAGCCGGCGCTGATGACGGCAGGCCCTCCCAGGACCGCGGTCAGCGCGGCCGCTCCGCCCGGCGGATGCAGGCAGCGCGTGAACGACATGGCGGCGATGGCCAGTGCCACCGCGATGCCGCTGGCAAGGGCGGTTTCGTGGATGAAATGCGCCACGATCACGCCGACCAGCGCCGATATCGTGTTGCCGCCGATGATCGACCATGGCTGTGCCAGCGGACTGGCGGGCACGGCGAACAGCAGCACCGCCGACGCTCCCATCGGCGCCACCAGCAGCGGCACATGCGGGCCGTCGCCGAGCACAAGGCTGGCGATCACGCCGGTGAGTGCAATGCCGATCGTCGCGCCGATACAGGCGACGAGACGCTCGCGCAGCGTCGCGCCGGCAAGAATGGGAACAAAAAGGCGGAAAGCCATGGGGTCGAAAACTCTGCCGGTATTCCAGGGGAAGTCGAAAATGTGCTGATCGCACCGCAATGACGCGGCATCGTTGAATTTGAAAGCCAAACTGATCCGGCAAACCGCAATTTTGGGGAATAGAATTCCGCTACGCAGCCGCCGCGGCGGTCAGGCCGCGCGAGATGTCGCCCTTCAGGTCGTCGACGTCCTCGAGGCCGATCTGCAGGCGGATCAACGGACCCTCATAGGGCGCTTTTGCAACGACGCGGTCGCCGAGCCAGACCGGTACGGCAAGGCTCTCATAGCCGCCCCAGGAATAGCCGAGGCCGAAGATCCGCAGCGCGTCGAGAAAGGCGTGCTGCTGCTTCTGGCCGCCACCGGCAAGAACGATGGAAAAGATGCCGCTGGAGCCGGAGAAATCTCGCTTCCACAGAGCGTGGTCCGGATGGCTGGGCAGGGCCGGGTGGAGCACGCGCGCCACGCCCTTCTGGCCCTCGAGCCAGGAGGCGATGGCAAGCGTACTGCGCTGATGGTGTTCGAGGCGCACGCCCATGCTGCGCAGGCCACGCAGCACCTGGTAGACGTCGTCGGGCCCGGCGCAACAGCCAAGCGTGCAGAAGCTCTCGTAAAGATGCGTCCAGCAGCTCTCATTGGCCGACACCGTGCCGAGCAGCACGTCGGAATGGCCGGCCGGGTATTTGGTCGCCGCATGGATCGAGATGTCGACACCGTGGTCGAGCGGACGGAAATAGAGTGGCGTCGCCCACGTATTGTCCATCATGACGATGGCGCCCGCGGCGTGCGCCGCCTTGGCGATAGCCGGGATGTCCTGCACCTCGAACGTGTTGGAGGCCGGCGATTCCGTGAACACCACCTTGGTGTTGGGCTTGATCAACGCCGCGATGCCGGCGCCGACATCGGGGGCGTAATACTCGACCTCGACGCCCAGCCGCTTCAGCATCGTGTCGGCGAAATTGCGGGTCGGATGATAGACGGTATCGACGATCAGCAGATGGTCGCCGGCCGAGACGAAGGCGAGCAGCGGCACCGTCACCGCCGCAAGGCCCGACGGCACTACGATCGTGCCTGCCGAGCCTTCCAGCGCGTCTATGGCATGGGCAAGCGCATCGGTCGTCGGTGTGCCGCGCGTGCCATAAGTGTATTTCTGGGTGCGCGCCGCCATCGAAGCCGCGTCGCGAAACAGCACGGTCGAAGCATGCACCACCGGCGGATTGACGAAGCCGAAATAGTCATGCGGATTGTTGCCCGAATGGGCAAGCCGCGTGTTGATGCCCATCCCGCCGTGCTCGCTGCCGTCCTTCGCCATTCTGCGTCGCCTTGTTTGACAAGCCGCTAGCCATAGTGCGGCGCTATGGACCGTGCAACAGCCACCGCCCGCCAGGAGGCGGACTTCGATATGCCAGTTCGTCGCGGCAAAAACAGCGATGCTGGGATGCAGCGTGACCCCAACGGTGTGCATCGTCGGCAACTGCGCTAGCCCGAATCATCTCGTAGGGCGGGGTTTCCATGCACGTTGCTCGCACTGTTGTAGTGGTTGCTCTCAGCACAGCGCTGACGGGTAGCGCGGCGAACGCTTGCATGGGATGGCTGCAACGATAACGCTGGCGGCTCTATCGCGGGCCGTCGCTCGGGCGTTCCGTCTGATGACAAATCAGCGCGATGATCGGGAGAGCCAAGCCGACCGATGACGCGAGCGTCCAACCTCCTTGCGCATAGGTCCATCCGCCAACAGCGGAGCCAATCGCACCACCAGCGAAAAAGGTTGCCATGTAGAGGCCGTTGAGACAGGAGCGATATTCGGCTCCTAGCGCATAGATGGCGCGCTGTCCGAGCGTCACATTAGCTGCCACCCCGAAATCGAGCAGGATCGCCGCCGCAACCAATAGACCGAGCGCCAGTGCCGAGCCTTCGACGGCAACATGGGTCATCAGGAAGGCGCACGCGACGGCCAGCATAGCGAAGGTCGTTGCGGCGCGGCTCCAGCCCCGATCCGCCAACCGACCGGCAATCGGCGTAGCAACGGCTCCAGCGACACCGGCCAGCGCGAACAGCGCGATGCCACCTTGCGACAAATGGAACGCCGGTCCCGCCAGCAATAGCGGTGTCGTCGTCCAAAACAGGCTGAACGCGCCAAACAGACAGGCGTGATACAATGCGCGCCGTTGCAGAATCGGTGTCGCCACCACGAGATGTCCCATTGACGCCAATAGGTCACCATAGCGCAGTTTCGATACTGGCACGCGCAGCGGAAGCCTGCAGGCGAGGACAGCCGCCAGCCCTGCCATGATGACGGCAGACAGATAGAAGACGACGCGCCATGACGAGAGTTCGGTAATCAAGCTCGCAACGGGCCGGGCGAGCATGATGCCGAGCATCAACCCGCTCATTACATTGCCAACGACACGCCCCCTGATCGCTTCGGGCGCCATATGTGCCGCGTAAGGGACAAGGACCTGCACCGCCACGGAGCCGATCCCGATCAGCAAGGCGGCGGCCAGAAAGGGAAGCGCGTGGGGCGCGGCTGCCGCGCCAAGCAGTCCGGCTATAGCCACGATGATCAATGCGAGCGCGAGCTTGCGATTTTCAACCAGATCACCGAGCGGCACGATGAGCAACAATCCCAACCCATAGCCAATCTGCGTCAGCGTAACGATCAGCCCTCCGGCTCGTGGCGAGAGGCCGAGGGCAGCGCCTATCGGACCGACAAGGGGTTGGGCATAATAAATGTTGGCGGCGATCAGCCCGGATGCGCAGGCCAGCAGCATGGAAAGCCCGCGCAAGGAGGATGGCGCCTCTGCTGCTATGGTCACTGCTGCGCTGCGCGGCGCGTGGAAACACGCGACAGCGCGGCCCAATCCAGATGGCCTTCGCCGTGCGCAACGCTATCGAGATGATTGTCGCGGAGAACGCTGCCTATTGGCATCGGGACGTTGACCTTCTCCCCGGCTTCCAGAGCGAGACGCACATCCTTCAGACCAAGCGTCAGCCTGAAGCCGGCCGGCTCGAAGCGATCCTCCGCAATCGCCCCGCCATAACCCTTGTAAACGGGTGCGGCGAAGATCGTGGATGTGATCAGATTGACGAAATTGCCCTTGGGGACACCATAACCTTGCGCGAGCGCCACTGCCTCGCCCATCGTCCCGATGGCACTGCCGATCATGAAATTCACGGCTAGCTTGATGGCGTTGGCCTGTTCGGGCTGGTTTCCGAAACACCATGTCTTCTGCCCAAGAATATCGAACAGCGGCTGTACGCGTCCCAAAGCTTCAGCATCACCTGCCGCAAGGATGTTGAGCTGACCAGCTTCGGCCACGTTCACCCGCCCGAGAACCGGAGCCGCGACATACCCGACGCCCTTTTCCCGGTGCAGTAGCTCCATCACGTTCGCGAAGGCGACCGAGACTGTCGCCATGTTGATGTGGATCGCGCCCGGCTTCAGCGCGTCCAGCACCTGGCCGTCGATGACGACGGCGCGCGTGGCCGCATCATCCGCGAGCATGGAGATGAGCACATCCGCGCCTTCGGCCGCCTGGCGTGGATCGGTTCCTATCTCGGCGCCGAGCGCGGCAAGAGCGGCAACCGGCTCTTGCGAACGGTTCCACACCCGGACCCTGTATCCGGCTTTGACAAGGTTTGCGGCCATGGGTTTGCCCATGGTTCCCAGGCCCAAGAATCCAATCTGCATCACGGAGGCGTCCTTCATAATTCGGAAATTTCGTTTTCTAATTGAGGAAGAAAGTTAGTGGAGTGACTTGATGGCGATGTCCACGACAGCTTGCATGTGGTCCCGGCTCCGCCCGGTCTTGCCGACCACCCGCATACCCTGCACGAGACAAAGCATCATGCGGGCAGAAGTTTCGCTATCGACATGAGAAGGGATCGAGCCATCGTTCTGCCCTTGACGGACGAGGTCCGTCAGCAGGGCTTCATTGCGTTCCAGCTCAGTCGTGATATGCCGCGCCACTTCGAGGTCGAAGGTCGAGATTTCGGCGGCGCTGCCGACGACGAGGCATCCTTGCCGTCCTTCCTCCCCATGTGCGGACTCGACGTAAAAACCGAGCGCCCGGCGAAGTCGCTCCAGCCCGCTTCCGCTGTCGCCGATGGCTTTGCGCAACTTCTCTGTCCTTATCGAGCGGTAGCGCTGGAAGGCAGCTAGAAAGACGCCCTGCTTGTCCTTGAACGCCTTGTAGATGCTGCCCTGTGCGAGGTTCATCACATGGGTCAAGTCGGTGATCGAGGTGCCGTGATAGCCACGCTCCGAAAATACGCGCACAGCCCTGTCCAACGCGATGTCCATGTCGAACTCGCGGGGTCGGCCCGGCCTTCGGGATGTGGATACGGATGCAAGTGCAGCCCTTTTCATCCTTGATATATAGGAAATGATCGTTTCCGATTCAAGAGGCTCTAGGCTGTAGTGACAATTTAATCATTTGAGCCAGAGTATGATGGCTGCGAGCTTGCCGAAGCCGAGGAAGTTGGCGGCTATTTTGTCATAGCGCGTTGCGATGCGGCGCCACTGCTTGAGCTTGGCGAAGAAGGCCTCGATGCCCCAGCGGTTCGTAGCTGGGTCACTGGCGCAAATCAGCACCATAGTTAAAAATGTACTATAGTTGAGGTCATGGAGTCAAGAAAAAATTCCTATCATAGCGACACGCAAGCTGCCGACACTGCCGAACTGGCTGCCGCCAGGCCATTTGTTGACCTGGGGTCGGAGCCCTATCTCCGCCTGCCTATTGTGGGCGGCTGTGAACGGTATATGATCGTCGGCTAATGTTAATCGCCGGATTGCTTCGATCAGATGCTGCCGGATGGTTGCTGCCGGTTGACTTCTGGTCCTCCACGATCCGGATCGCGCTCACGAAGCGTGAGCGCGGCCAGGGAGGAATGCCATGCCGGACGTCAAATGGGCCATGAAGGCGAGCGAATTCATCAACTGCAACTGCGCCTATGGCTGCCCGTGCCAGTTTAACGCCATGCCGACATACGGATTCTGCCAGGCGGTCGCCGGCATGGAAATCGAGAGCGGCCATCACGGCGACACCAAGCTCGACGGGTTGCGGTTCGTCGGGATTTTCAGCTGGCCCGGCGCCATACACCAGGGCGGGGGTGAAGCCGCGGTGGTCATCGACGAGAGGGCGACGGAAGCCCAACGTGGCGCGCTGCTTCGCATATTGGGCGGTCTGGACACCGAGCCAGGTGCAACGATATTTCAGGTCTTTTCGACCACGCTGGAGAAATTCCACGATCCGATCTTCGCGCCGATCGAATTCAAGATCGACGTCGACGCGCGAACCGGTCAGCTGCATGTCGAGGGTATAACCGACGGTCGCGGCGAGCCGATCCGGAATCCGGTCACCGGCGCCGCGCACCAGGCGCGCATCGACTTGCCGCACGGCTTCGAATACGCGATCGCCGAGGTCGGGCGCGGCTGGACCAAGGCGACGGGCCCGATCAAGTTCGAACTGGCCGATACGCACAGCCATTTCGCCAATCTGCATCTTACGCAGAGCGGCATCGTGCATTGACCTGATCCAATGGGCGATACGGCCCTCGAGGCGGTGCTGAGGCGCGATCGCGTGGTCGTGATGGCCGCGCTCGTCGTGATTGCCGTGCTCGCCTGGGCCTATGTGCTGTGGCTCGCCGCCACCATGGTCATGCCCGGCTCCCCCTTGTCGGACGGCGGAGGCGGCGACATGGCCGGCATGGATATGGCCGGCATGGATATGGGCGCCGCCATGGCGCCCGGCTTCCGGCCCTGGGCATTGGGCGATTTCGCCTTCACCTTCACGATGTGGGCGGTGATGATGGTCGGCATGATGACGCCGTCGGTCGCGCCGATGTTGCTGCTCTATGCCGGTGTCGGCCGCAAGGCGCGGGCGGATGGCCGGCCCATCGCCTCGACGGGATGGTTTTTTGCCGGCTATCTCGCCGTCTGGGTCGTCTTCAGCCTCCTGGCGACCGGTGCGCAATGGCTTCTCGCCCGTCTAGCCTTGCTCGATCCCTCGATGGCGACCGGCAGCGCGATCCTCGGCGGCCTCGTTCTGATCGCCGCCGGTCTCTATCAATGGACGCCGATGAAGGGCGTCTGCCTGCGCCAATGTCAGGCGCCGATCGCGTTCCTGGCCGGCCATGGCGGATTCCGTTCCGCTCCGCTCGGCGCGCTTCGGCTGGGCATCGATCACGGCGCCTATTGCCTGGGGTGCTGCTGGGCGCTGATGGCTCTGTTGTTCGTCGGTGGCGTCATGAACGTGCTGTGGATCGCCGGCATCGCCATCCTTGTTCTGCTGGAGAAGACGGTGCCGACCGGGCAGCTGATTCCGCGCGTTTCAGGCGCGTTGATGGCCGCCATCGGGATCTGGATCGTCTTTCAAGCCTTTTGAGAACAGTCTTCGTCGGCGGTCTGTATTGGTATGCAGCCGTCAGTAAATTGTCAGATGACAATCCTGGGACCTGGTAGTTCGTCGCACGCGGAGGTCAACAACGACGAGCTATTGCCCGGGATGGATTTCGCTGCCGCGGCCCGTATTGGCCCCGCGTTGGCGTTGCATGAGATTTGCCGCCTTTATTAGCCCTGCTGGCTAAATCGCGGGCGTGTTTGTCTGTAAATCGGGCATTTGCGGCAATCGGTTTTCAAACTCTTTGGGTTTCGGTCATTTCCCTTGACCTCACAGGAATTATCGCCTTCGATGACATTTGTGAATGGGAGGCGGCGCGTCGGTTACGATGCGGGGTTTCGGGAATGGGCCGGGATGAAGCCGCGTTCACACGGGAGAAAAAAATCAGGATTTACTCCTGAAAACAGAGAAAAGGGTCTGTGGGTCATGAAACACATTGCTATCGGCATTCTAGGCGCCGCCACGCTTGGATTGATGGCGTCCGCCGCGTCGGCGGCCACGCTCGACACCGTCAAGGCGAAGGGCTTCATCCAGTGCGGCGTCTCCACCGGCCTGGCCGGCTTTTCGGCGCCGGACGACAAGGGTGACTGGCAAGGCATCGATGCGGATTTCTGCCGCGCTGTCGCGGCCGCCGTCTTTGGTGACGGCTCCAAGGTCAAGTTCACGCCGCTCAGCGCCAAGGAGCGGTTCACCGCGCTGCAGTCGGGCGAGATCGACATCCTATCGCGCAACACCACCTGGACCATCAACCGCGATACGGCGCTTGGCCTGAATTTCATCGGCGTCACCTACTATGACGGCCAGGGTTTCATGATCAACGCCAAGAAGCTGCCGGGCGTCAATTCGGCATTGCAGCTTTCGGGCGCGGCCGTCTGCGTGCAGAGCGGCACCACCACCGAGCTGAACCTCGCCGACTACTTCAAGGCCAACAAGATGGAGTACAATCCCGTCGTCTTCGAAAAGCTGGAAGAGGTCAACGCCGCCTATGATGCCGGCCGCTGCGACGTCTACACCACCGATCAGTCGGGCCTCTACGGCATCCGCCTGACGCTGGGAGCGCCGGCCGACCACGTCGTGCTGCCCGAGATCATCTCCAAGGAGCCGCTCGGACCGGCCGTTCGCCAGGGCGACGACCAGTGGTACCACATCGTCAAGTGGACCTATTTCGCGCTGCTGCAGGCTGAAGAGCTCGGCATCACCAAGGCCAATGTCGAGGAGATGAAGAACTCGGCCAGTCCCGAGATCAAGCGCGTGCTCGGCCAGGAAGCCGATACCAAGATCGGCACCGATCTCGGCGTCTCCAATGACTGGGTGGTCAACATCGTCAAGGCCGTCGGCAATTATGGCGAAATGTTCGAGCGCAATGTCGGCTCGGGCAGCCCGCTGAAGATCGCGCGCGGCATCAACGCGCTGTGGACAAAGGGCGGTCTGCAATACGCGCCGCCGATCCGCTGATCGAAATGTGATCCGGGAGGCAGATCATCTGCCTCCCGGTTTCTCTTTCCAGGGACGGTCGAATGGCATCGCAGGAAGTACTTCGCGAGGAGCCCAGCCGCGGTTCCTTCATCAACGATCCGAAAATCCGGGGCATATTCTTCCAGGTGCTGGTCGTCGTGCTGCTAGTGGCGGGCGTCTGGTGGATCGCCCACAACGTCATCGACAACCTGACGCGGCTGCGCATCGCTTCAGGCTTCGGCTTCCTCAAGGGCCGCGCCGGCTTCGACATCAGCGAGAGCGCGATCGCCTATTCATCGGATTCGACCTATGGCCGCGCGATTCTGGTCGGCCTCATCAATACCTTGATCGTCGCCATCGTCGGCATCATCACCGCGACAATCATCGGCTTCGTCATCGGCATCGGCCGGCTCTCGCAGAACTGGCTGATCAGGAAGATCTGCACGGTCTATGTCGAGGTTTTCCGCAACATCCCGCCGCTACTGGTCATCTTCTTCTGGTATTCCGGCGTGCTCGCCGTGCTGCCGGCGCCGCGCGACAGCATCGGTTTGCCGTTCGGCTCCTTCCTCAACCAGCGCGGTTTCTATTTCCCACGCGCCGTATGGGGCGACGGCTCATGGCTGATCTTCGTCGCCCTGCTCGTCGGCATCGCCATGGCGTGGTTCGTCGCGCGCAAGGCGCGGCAACGGCAGATGGCGACCGGCCAGCAATTTCCAGTGTTTTGGACGTCCACCGCGCTGATCGTCGGGCTTCCGCTGCTCGCCTATGCGCTGAGCGGCTTTCCCTTGAGCTTCGACTACCCGAAGCAGTCGACTTTCAACCTGACCGGCGGCTTCCAGGTCCGGCCGGAGTTCCTGTCGCTTTATCTGGCGCTGTCCTGCTATACCGCCGCCTTCATCGCCGAGATCGTGCGCGCCGGCATAAGGGGTGTCAGCGCGGGCCAGACGGAAGCTGCCGGTGCGTTGGGCTTGCGGTCCGGATCGATCCTGCGGCTGGTCGTCGTGCCGCAGGCCATGCGCATCGTCATTCCGCCGCTGACCAGCCAGTATCTCAACCTGACCAAGAACTCGTCGCTGGCCATCGCCATCGGCTATCCGGACCTGACGGCGACCGCCGGGACGGTGCTGAACCAGACCGGCCAGGCCGTCGAGGGCGTGGTGATCATGATGGTGATCTACCTCGCCATCAGCCTCCTGACCTCGCTTGTGATGAACTGGTTCAACGCCAAGATGGCGCTGGTGGAGAGGTGAGGTAGGGACATGCAAGAACATGATATGTCCTGGGTGCGCACCGAAATGGTGCTGGCGCAGCCGGCGCCCGCCAGCGTCACCGGCCTCGGCGCATGGGTGCGCAAGAACCTGATCGCTTCCACCGGCGACACCATTTTGACAATCGTCGGCATCGCCCTGGTGGCGATGATCCTGCCGCAAATCATCAATTGGGCGTTCATCAACGCCGTGTGGACGGGACCGGACCGGACCGTATGCGCCACGGTGGCGCAGGGCGGCATCCAGCCGGACGGCTGGACTGGCGCCTGCTGGGCTTTCGTCAACGCCAAATTCGGCCAGTTCATGCTCGGCCGCTATCCCATCGAGGAGCGCTGGCGGCCGATCCTGGTCGCTATCCTGTTCGTGGCGCTGCTGGTGCCGATGCTGATCCCGAAGGTGCCGCGCAAAGGGCTGAATGCGGTTCTGCTGTTCTTCGTGCTGCCGATCGTCGCCTTCGTCCTGCTGGTCGGCGGCATGTTCGGCCTGCCGCATGTCGAGACCTCGCTTTGGGGTGGGCTCTTGGTAACGCTCAGCCTGTCCTTCGTCGGCATTGCCGTGTCGCTGCCGCTCGGCATCGTGCTGGCGCTCGGCCGCCGTTCCAAGATGCCGATCATCAAGACGCTGTGCGTCGTCTTCATCGAGACGGTGCGCGGCATCCCGCTGATCACCGTGCTGTTCTTCGCCAGCGTCATGCTGCCGCTGTTCCTGCCGGAGGGTGTGTCGTTCGACAAGTTCCTGCGCGCGCTGATCGGCGTGTCGCTGTTTGCCGCGGCCTATATGGCCGAAGTGGTGCGCGGCGGCCTGCAGGCGATCCCCAAGGGCCAGTATGAAGGTGCCGATTCGCTCGGCCTCGGCTATTGGCAGAAGATGTATTTCATCGTCATGCCGCAGGCGCTGAAACTGGTTATTCCAGGCATCGTCAACACCTTCATCGGCATGTTCAAGGACACCAGCCTGGTCATCATCATCTCGATGTTCGACCTGCTCGGCATCGTCAAACAGAATTTCTCCGATGCAAACTGGGCAACCGCGCAGACGGCGAGGTCCGGCCTGATCTTCGCGGCCTTCGTCTTCTGGCTGTTCTGCTTCGGCATGTCGCGCTATTCAATGTACACCGAACGCCGGCTCGACACCGGCCACAAACGCTGATGCATGTCGCCCAAAAGTGTATAGCGGTTTTGGGATAACGACATGCATCACAACCAACGATAAAGAAAAAGGGGATCCTGTCATGGCCACCGAAAATGCCGTCAGCGCCGAAGAGATCAAGGTCAACGCCGCCAAGATGCAGATTTCGACGACCGATGTCGCCATCGACATCATTGCCATGCACAAATGGTATGGCGAGTTCCATGTGCTGAAGGACATCAACCTGAAAGTGATGCGCGGCGAGCGCATCGTCATCTGCGGCCCCTCCGGCTCCGGCAAATCGACCATGATCCGGTGCATCAACCGCCTGGAGGAGCACCAGAAGGGCAAGATCATCGTCGACGGCAAGGAACTGACCAACGATCTCAAGAAGATCGACGAGGTGCGCCGCGAGGTCGGCATGGTGTTCCAGCACTTCAACCTGTTCCCGCACCTGACCATCCTGGAGAACTGCACGCTGGCGCCGATCTGGGTGCGCAAGACGCCGAAGAAGCAGGCCGAGGAAATCGCCATGCATTTCCTCAAGCGCGTCAAGATCCCGGAACAGGCCAACAAATATCCCGGCCAGCTTTCCGGTGGCCAGCAGCAGCGTGTGGCGATCGCCCGCTCGCTGTGCATGAACCCGCGCATCATGCTGTTCGATGAGCCGACCTCGGCGCTCGATCCGGAGATGATCAAGGAAGTGCTGGAGACCATGGTCGGCCTTGCCGAGGAAGGCATGACCATGCTGTGTGTCACCCACGAGATGGGCTTCGCCCGCAAGGTCGCCAACCGGGTGATCTTCATGGACCAGGGCCAGATCGTCGAGCAGAACACGCCGGCCGAGTTCTTCGACCACCCGCGCCACGAGCGCACGAAGCTGTTCCTGTCGCAGATCCTGCACTAGGCCTCGACGGCCACGAAGAGCCCGGCTGAAACACTGCCGGGCTCTTTTGCGTATGGATAACAGGCGGGCGTTCGTGTCGCGCCGGAGCGCGTTTGCAGGGCCGCCTTTCATGAAAAGACTGGGACGTTTTCTGGGTCTTCTGTTGGTTCTCGTCGCACTCGCCCTGACGACGGGCACCTTCGTGCCACGGCCGCTGTGGCCGGCCGCCGCCGCCGTGCCAGCCGCGACACGCCACATACTGGTGCTGAACAATCCGATCCACACCGATATCGCCATCCCGGTCGATGACGCCGTGCGCCGGCGTTTCCATTTCCTGGTCGACGCGGGCATACCGGCCGACAGGCCGGAGGTCCGCTACATCGTCTTCGGCTGGGGCGGCCGCGCCTTCTACCTGGAGACGCCGACATGGTCCGAGCTGAAGGCGGTGCCGGTGATGAAGGCACTGACACTCGACGCGTCGGTCATGCATGTCGATGTCGCCGGTGACATCCTCGAACCGCGCCCCGATGTCGCGGGGTTCGACATCACCGAGGATCGGTTCGCGGCGTTGCTCGATTTCATCGATGCGAGTTTCCAGCGGGGCCCGAAAGGCCCGATCCTCGTTCCGGACGCAGCCTATTCCAGATTCGACGGCTTCTACGAAGCCAATGGCCATTTCAACGCACTGGTTGGCTGCAACACCTGGACGGCGGCGGCCTTGCGCATCGCCGGCCTGCGCACCGGCTGGTGGAACCCGCTGCCTGCATCGCTCGGGCTATCGATGCGGCTGTATAATTAGGCGGGAGCGCGCGCCGACTTCAGTCCGCTGTGTGCCGACGGATCGCCCTCCGCCAGAACTCTTCGGTCAGCTCAGGAATATCGCTTGTATCGACATCGCTCTCGGGTCGCGCCTTCAAGGCTGCGATCTCCGCTTTCTGACGCTCTGTTAGTGGCGGCGGATTTGCCGGGTCGAACTTGTACCGGATGAATTTGGCCATAGTTCTATTTCTACTCGGCGTAGACGCTGCTGTCGAACGCCAACGGCGCCTTCCTTCACCCCCCCTCTGTCCTGCGGGACAGAGGGGGGTGCTGTCCCGGCAACCTTTCGCATGTTTCAGCTTTCGTCAGCCTCAACTGCTCGCCACCCGTAGAGCCAGTCCAGATCCGCCGCGAGTTTTTCCGACGAGCGCACCTTCAGGAACACATTGCGCGCAATCGCCACCGGACCCGAGGCATGCCAGGCCAGCCGGTTGACAGCGCCGCGTCGGGCGACCTGCGCTACACGCGGTCGCCGTGACTGTTCCCAGGTCGCAGGTGCGGCCAGGGGGTCGGCAGGGAAGTCGGCGATGATGTCGGCAAGCGTCGCAGCATCCTCGATCGCCATCGCCGCACCTTGCGCCGCGAACGGCGTCATCGCATGCGCGGCATCGCCGATCAGCGCCATGTTGCCGGTCGTCCAAGGTTGTTTGCTGTCGACCGTATGGATCGGCCATGCGGTCCATGGGCCGGCCTGCTCGACCAGGCGGGCAAGTTCTGCCGCGGTGCCGCGCAGGGCTCGGGTCAGGATCCCGGCGTCGGCATTGCCGGACCAGCCTTCGGCAATACGGTCGCCCCTGGTGAAGGCAGCGAGATTGAAGGCAGCACCCTTGCTGACGGGATAGGCCACCATATGGAAGCCGGGATGCAGGAAGGTGGTGACGCAATTGGTTACACCGATCGCGGCAAAGGCTTGTCCGGCAGCGCTTTCGGCGGCAATGGTCGCGCGCCAGGCCAGCTCGCCGGAAAAATGGTTTCTTGGCAAAGCCGCCCTTTTGGCCGAATCGACAAGTGCGCGCACCGACGACCAGACACCATCGGCTCCGATCAGCAGGAAGCCCTCAGCCTTGATGGTTTTGCCGTCGATCTCGGCCGTCGCGGTGATGCCATGGGGGCCGGTGGCAGCGCTGCTGACGCGGGCGCCGGTGGTAAAATGGATATCCGGTATCTCGGAAACCCGTGCCATCAGCGCGCTCTGCAGATCAGCCCTGTGAGCGACGAGATAGGGCGCCTGCCAGCGCGTTTCGGCGGCTTGCCCCAGCGGCACCCGCGCCAGTTCGCGCAAGGTCGCGGCCTCCTTCAACACCACGGCTTCCGGCCGCACCGCTGCCGGCAGCAGCTTGTCGAGTACGCCAAGCTGGCGAAGGATACGTGTCGCGTTGGGAGAGAGCTGGATGCCGGCGCCGGCAGCTTCCAGGCGCTGCGCCTGTTCGAACACCCGAACAGTGTAGCCGCGTTCGGCGAATGCAAGCGCTGCGGTCAATCCGGCGACACCCGCCCCGGCGATGACAATTTGCCGGGATCGCGTGTCGGTCATCGGGCTGGTCGCGAAAGACTCAGGCGGCCTGATCGATGTAGATGCAGCCGGCCGGCAGCGTCTCGGTCGCCTTCAGCTTCGGAGAATAGCGGTAGAGCGTCGAGCAATAGGGGCAGACTTTTTCGTTGTCGTCGCCCATGTCCAGAAACACATGCGGGTGGTCGAAAGGCGGATTGGCGCCCGTGCACATGAATTCCTTCACGCCGATGTCGATTGCCTGATAGCCCGCATCGTTCTGAAAATGGGGAATGGAACCGCCTGCCATCGTCGTCTCCTTAACGCAATCTCGTCTGCATCTGGATCATATCAGGGCTCTTTGCAAGTTCGATGAAATGAAACTGTCGCAAAAGCCTGTCAGAGGATAAGTTAAGCCGGTTAACGCATGGCCCCGAAGACCGACATCGGTTTTCGGCAAGGACCATGCGTCGCCTTGGAGTGGCAGAGCGTCCTTTGCGCGTCCTGAATGACGCACGACGCTTTAGCTGGCTGACGGTGTGGAAGAGCGGGAATCATGAACGAACTGAAGCCGGTGCAGAACGAATTCGTGGATGTCGAGGTGGCCCGCCCGGAGGGCGGCAATCCGGACCGGTTTGTCAACCGCGAGTTTTCCTGGCTGCAGTTCAACCGGCGCGTTCTCGAGGAGTCGCTGAACCTCAATCATCCGCTGCTGGAGCGCGTCCGCTTCCTGTCGATCTCGGCCGCCAACCTCGACGAGTTCTTCATGGTCCGTGTTGCCGGTCTTGCCGGCCAGGTGCGCGAGGGCATCACGCTGAAGAGCCCTGACGGACGCACCCCCGAACAGCAGCTCGAACAGCTGCTGCGTGAGGTCGAGCGGCTGCAGGAAGACCAGCAGAAGAGCCTTTCGGCGCTCACCGTGCTGCTCAACAAGGAAGGCATCGAGAGCATCACCCGCGATGCGCTGACCAAGGACGAGAAAGTCTGGCTGGAAGACCATTTCCAGGAACAGGTTTTCCCGGTGCTCACCCCGCTGTCGATCGATCCGGCGCACCCGTTCCCGTTCATTCCAAATCTCGGCTTCTCGATGGCGCTGCAATTGCGCCATCGCAAGAATGGCGAGGAGATGAGCGCGCTGCTGCGCCTGCCGGTGGCGCTGAAGCGCTTCATCCGTCTGCCGGACCGCAAGCATCATGTCCGCTTCATCCCGCTGGAAGAGGCGGTCGGCCTCTATATCGGCAAGCTCTTCCCCGGCTACGAGGTCAAGGGCTCCGGCACGTTCCGTATCATTCGCGACAGCGATATCGAGGTCGAGGAGGAGTCCGAGGATTTGGTTCGCCTGTTCGAAACGGCGCTGAAGCGGCGGCGGCGCGGATCGGTGATCCGCATCGAATTCGACAGGCTGATGCCTGGCGAATTGCGCGACTTCGTCGCCGGCGAGCTTGGCGTGTCGTCCAGCCGCATCAGCGTCTTGACCGGTCCGTTGGCGCTCAGCCAGATTTCCGAGATCGTCGCCGTTCCCCGCGACGACCTGAAATTCACGCCCTACAATCCGCGTTTTCCCGAGCGCATCCGCGAGCATGGCGGCGATTGCTTTGCCGCGATCCGCGAGAAGGACATCGTCGTCCATCACCCCTACGAATCGTTTGACGTCGTGGTGCAGTTCCTGCGCCAGGCGATGGCCGATCCGGAAGTGGTGGCGATCAAGCAGACGCTTTACCGCACCTCCAATGACAGCCCGATCGTGCGTGCGCTGGTCGACGCGGCCGAGGCCGGCAAGTCGGTCACCGCGCTGGTCGAGCTCAAGGCGCGTTTCGACGAAGAAGCCAACATTCGCTGGGCGCGCGACCTGGAGCGTGCCGGCGTGCAGGTGGTGTTCGGCTTTCTCGAGCTGAAAACCCATTCGAAAATGTCGCTGGTGGTGCGGCGCGAGGACGGCAAGCTGCGCAATTACGTGCACCTCGGCACCGGCAACTACCATCCGGTAACGGCGCGCATCTACACGGACCTGTCCTTCTTCACCACCGATCCGACGATTGCCCGCGATGTCGCCCAGCTCTTCAATTTCATCACCGGCTATGCCGAGCCGACAGACGAAATGCGGCTTGCGATCTCGCCGTTCACGCTGAGAAGCCGCATCCTGAAGCACATTGCCGACGAGATTGCCTACGCGGTGCAGGGGAAACCGGCGCGCATCTGGATGAAGATGAACGCCCTCGTCGATCCGATCATCATCGACGCGCTCTACGATGCCAGCCGGGCCGGCGTCGAGGTCGACCTCGTCGTGCGCGGCATCTGCTGCCTGAGGCCGCAGGTTCCGGGCCTGTCGGAAAACATCCGCGTAAAATCGATCGTCGGCCGTTTTCTCGAGCACAGCCGCATCTATTGTTTCGGCAACGGTCACGGCCTGCCGTCGGACGAAGCGATCGTCTACATCTCCTCGGCCGATCTGATGCCGCGCAATCTCGACCGCCGCGTCGAAACCATGGTGCCGATCACGAATCCAACTGTGCACGAACAGATCCTTGGCCAGATCATGCTGGGCAACATCATGGACAATCAGCAAAGTTTCGACGTATTGGCTGATGGAACCTCCCGGCGCGTCGTGCTGGAGGAGGGCGAGGAACCGTTCAACGCGCAGGAATATTTCATGACCAATCCGAGCCTGTCGGGACGGGGTGACGCGCTGAAGTCGCATGCGCCCAAGCGCATTGCGCAGTTCAAGCGCCGCAAGAAGAACGCTGCAGCGTCCGGCTGATGCTGTCTGATTCCCAGGGCCGGCTGCAGGACCGCCGACCGCTGTCCATCATCGACATCGGATCGAACTCGATCCGCCTCGTCGTCTATGAGGGGCTGGCGCGCTCGCCGACCATGCTGTTCAACGAAAAGATGCTGGCCGGTCTCGGCCGGGGCATCGTTTCGACCGGCAAGCTCGACCCCGAGGCGGTGACGCGCTCGATGGAAGAGTTCCGTCGCTTTCGCGCGCTTTCCGACCAAGCCGGCGCCGAGCAGATGTATGTGCTGGCCACCGCCGCGGCCCGCGAGGCGGTCAATGGCCCTGATTTCATTCACCGCGCCGAGGAGGTGCTGAAGACTGAGATCCGTGTCATCAGCGGCCGTCAGGAAGCGTATTATTCGGCGCTCGGCGTCATTTCCGGCTTCCATCCGGCCGACGGCATCGCCGGCGATCTGGGCGGCGGCAGCCTCGAACTGGTCGACGTCGCCGGCGAAGCGATCGGCGACGGCATCACGCTGCCGCTGGGCGGTCTGCGCCTGCAGGACATGGCGAAGAACTCGCTGGCTCAGGCGGCCAAGATCACGCGTGACGAACTGGCGAAGGCCAAGCTGTTGAAAGGCGGGCAGGGCAGGCCCTTCTACGCCGTCGGCGGCACCTGGCGAAATCTCGCCCGGCTGCACATGGAAATGACCAACTATCCGCTTGGCGTCATGCACCATTACGAGATCTCGGCCGAAAGCGCGGCGAATTTCCTCAAGCAGGTGGCCAAGGCCGAGATCGAGAAGGTCAAGGGTATCGAAGGCGTTTCCAAGAACCGCCGTTCGCTGCTGCCCTATGGTGCCATCGTGCTGCAGGAGATCATGGCGGCGATGCAGCCGTCGAAAATCATCGTCTCGGCGCTCGGCGTGCGCGAAGGCTTTCTCTATTCGCTGCTCGACGAGGCGGAGCAGAAGGCCGATCCGCTGATTTCAGCCTCGGAGGAGCTTGCACGCCTGCGCTCGCGCTCCGTCACCCATGCGCATGAACTTGTCGACTGGACCGCCAAAACCTTTGCCGCCTTCGGCATCGACGAGACCGAGGACGAGGCGCGCTACCGCCACGCGGCCGCATTGCTGGCCGATATCGGCTGGCGCGCGCACCCCGAATATCGCGGCAAGCAATCGCTCAACATCATCGCGCACGCCTCCTTCTTCGGCGTCGACCATCCCGGCCGTGCCTTCCTGGCCATGGCCAACGCCTATCGTCACGACGGCATCTTCAACGAAGCCATCGCCCCCGAGATCAAGGCGTTGGCGCCGCCGCGTTATCTGGAGCGCGCCCGCGTGCTCGCCGCGATGATGCGCGTCGTCTACCTGCTGACGGCGTCGATGCCGGGCATCATGCCCAGGCTGAAATGGGAACAGCGCGCCAACGGCGTGCTTGCGCTGGTCTTGCCGGCATCGCTGGCCGATCTCTATGGCGAGCGGCCGGCCGGGCGCCTGGCGCAACTGGCAAGGATCACCAACCGCCGGCTGGTGCTGGCCGTCGAGGGTGGGCCCAGCATGTCGGTGAAGTGAACACGATCTACCTGAGTGTCATTCTGACCCACGCGGATATTGGGCCGACTCAATCGCGCCACTCGCCGGCGGCTTCGCGTTTGATGACCGGCTTCCCCCAATCCGTCGCTGCTTCGCAGCGCCACCTTTCCCCCCTCCGGAGGGAAAGAAAGGGAGCCTCGTTGGAAGAGCATTGGCGGCAATAGGCTCGCGCCCTTCCTCTACCCCGTCGATCGGGGGAGAGGTGGCTCGGCGAAGCCGAGACGGAGTGGGGGTCGACCTGAGCGCAACTACGCAAAGATATCAAACCGCGCTGCGCCGGTCGACCGACCAGGCTCCCGCACCGGCCATCGCCAGCGCAACAAACCCGCCTGATATCGCAATGTCCTTCATCAGCATCTGCTGGTGCAGGAAGGCGAGCATCGCGTCGCCGCCGCCCTGGCCATAGTGGCCGATGAAACCGGCGGCAATGCAGAAGGCGGCGAGCAGCAGCGCCGTGACCCGGGTCTGGAAACCGACCAGGATGAGCAGCCCCGCGATCAGTTCGAACAGTCCCGTGCCCCAGGCAGCAAGTGTCGGCAGCGGCAGGCCGAGGCTGGCGAAATAGCCTGTGGTGCCGGCTATGTCGCTCAATGCATGGATACCGGAAGGCACGAACAGGGCGGCGAGCAGCAGCCGGGAGAGCAGGAGCAGCGCGTTGCGGGGCATGTTCACCTCCCTTATCGGCCGCAGGCCGGCCTCCCGATAACCCGATCCTATCAGAAACTCCGGCCGACAGATCGGCGGGCATGTACCAACAACGAAAAAGCGGCGCGGAAAATTCCGCGCCGCTTTTTGTCGGCTATTGCCGGTTCTTGGCTCAGCCGCGCTTAGCGTCGATCGAATAGGCGCCGGCGCCCGAGGAAGCCAGCACGAGGAAGCCGCCCGCAATGGCGAGGTTCTTGAGAAACTGGATCATTTGCATCTGGTCGGCCCAACCGGTGTGGGCGACCAAGCCGGTAGCGACGGTGAAGATCGCCAGCACCCAGGCAACAATCCGGGTCTTGAAGCCGACGAGGATGGCGAGGCCGCCGAGAAGCTCGATCAGGCCGACGACAATGGCCGTTACGGTCGGCAAGGGCAGGCCGAGGGCACCGAAATAGCCGGCCGTGCCGGCGATGGCGGTCAGCTTGCCGAAGCCTGAAAGCAGGAAGATGACGGCAAGCAGGACGCGGCCGAGGAGGATGGTGGTCGAGGCATTGGATGCGCCGGAACCGGCGACTGAAGTGTTGATGGACATGGTGGCTCTCCGGGATGGGTTGATACCGGGGAGATAGAGCAAGCCGACTGTTCACCAAAGCCACCAGACTGGCGACACATTGTTCACAGTACTTACGTTTCCGTGATCGGACGGCCTGCGAAAAATTTGCTTCGCGTCACGTCGTGACGAGAGTAAATTCTCCCGTCACGAAACACCCGGCTTTTGGTTGACGCATTCCGGACCGAAAACCGCAAGACACTTTCCTGGAATTGACTACCCCGGATGCGTCATGTCCTCCGGCCGCACCAGCCGGTCGTAGTCGGCCTCGCTGACCAGCCCGGTGGCGAGCGCTTCCTCGCGCAAAGTGGTGCCCTTCTTGTGCGCGGTCTTGGCTATCTTGGCGGCATTGTCGTAGCCGATGGTCGGCGCTAGCGCCGTCACCAGCATCAGCGAGCGGTCGAGTGCCGCCTTGATGTTGTCTTCGCGGGCCTCGATGCCGACGACGCAATTGTCGGTGAAGGAGACCGAGGCGTCGGAGAGCAACTGCACCGACTGCAGGAAATTGTAGGCCATCAGCGGGTTGTAGACGTTGAGCTCGAAATGGCCCTGGCTGCCGGCAAAGGTGAGCGCCGCATTGTTGCCGAACACCTGCACGCAGACCTGCGTCAGCGCCTCGCATTGGGTCGGGTTGACCTTGCCCGGCATGATCGACGAGCCCGGCTCGTTTTCCGGCAGCGACAGTTCGCCGAGGCCCGAACGCGGGCCGGAGCCGAGGAAACGGATGTCGTTGGCGATCTTGAACAATGCGGCGGCCGCCGCATTGATGGCGCCGTGCGAAAACACCATGGAATCATGGGCCGCCAGCGCCTCGAATTTGTTCGGCGCGGTGACGAAGGCGATGCCCGTAATGCTGGCGATACGATCCGCCACCCTTTCGGCGAAGCCGACCGGCGCGTTGAGGCCGGTGCCGACGGCGGTGCCGCCCTGCGCCAGTTCCTGCAGGCCGGGCAATGTCAGCTCGATGCGCTTGATCGACGAGGCGACCTGCGCCGCATAGCCCGAAAACTCCTGGCCAAGCGTTAGCGGGGTGGCATCCTGCGTGTGCGTGCGGCCGATCTTGATGATGTGATTGAACTCTCTGCTCTTGGCGGCGAGCGCCTTGTGCAGGTGCTTCAGCGCCGGCAGCAGATCGTGCACGATGCGTTCGGCGCAGGCGATGTGCATGGCCGTCGGATAGGTGTCGTTCGACGACTGGCTCATATTGACGTGATCGTTGGGATGCACCGGCTTCTTGGAGCCCATGACGCCGCCCAGCATCTCGATCGCCCGGTTGGAGATCACCTCATTGGCGTTCATGTTGGACTGTGTGCCCGAGCCGGTCTGCCAGACCACCAGCGGGAAATGCTCATCGAGCTTGCCGTCGATGACCTCTTGCGACGCCTCGACAATCGTCTTGCCGATCGAAGGATCAAGCCGCTTGAGCTCCATGTTGGCTTCGGCCGCCGCTCGCTTGACGATGCCCAATGCGCGCACGATCGATGCCGGCTGCTTCTCCCAGCCGATCTTGAAATTGCCGAGAGAACGCTGCGCCTGCGCACCCCAGTACCGGTCGGCGGCAACTTCGATGGGACCGAACGTGTCGGTTTCGGTTCTGGTATTTGCAGCGGTCACAGGTCTCTCCTTGTCGAAGTCGGCAACGGCGTATCGCGTTGCACAAACGGCTTCAAGCGGAGATTGCGGAGGGGATTGATGCAAATCGGTTGAAGGTGATCTCCCTCCTCGAGGGGGAGATGTCGCCGAAGGCGACAAAGGGGGTCGGTTCGACCGGGCGTGACCCCCTATCGCCGCCGGAAGAAGGTTGGCGCTCCATGTGAGGCGACCCCC